>CADBNN010000097.1 GCA_902796075.1 Oscillospiraceae bacterium
AACTGCGCCGACGGCGACCACACCGTGGCCCTGCAGTTTGCAGACGGCGCGGCCCTGTGCACGGTGCCGGTGGAACAGTTTACCATGCCGGGCGACGTGGACCGCAACGGTGTGATAAACGCGGTGGACGCCTTGCTGGTGCTGCAAATCGGCGTTAAGCGGTTTGCCCCCAACCGAGCCCAGCGTTTGGCCGGCGACGTGACCGGCAACGGCGCTGTTAACGCGGTGGACGCTCTGAACATTTTGCGGCAGGCCGTGGGCAAAGCGGTCGGTTGAATCGAATAAAACAGAAAGCAGACTGGTTAAAATAACCAGCCTGCTTTTTTGATGCGGTCTTGGGGTGTTAAACAATCAATCCAACGTATACCGGCCGGTGTTGGCGGCGTGGAGCATGGCGAAATAGGTACGATAGTCCACAAACCGGTAGGTGGTGTCGGGGTCGTGCTCGGCGGCGTAGGCCAAAAAGGCTTCCTGCGTGCGTTTGAGTTCCGCGGCGGTAAAGGTAATGGTGCGGAAGCCGGCGGTGTGGTAGGGCTTCATATTTTGGGCGAAATCCCACATGCCCTTCACGGTGGTGGCCATGGCTTCTTCGGTGGTGGCCGGGTTGCCGATGCCGTTTTTAATGCGCACATAGGGCGTGCCCACGTAATCGGCAGGGGTCCAGGCCACGTCGTTGGTGTTGCTGCCAACGGGCGCGAACTGGTTATAGGTGCGGCACACGTTGTCAGACAAAGTGCCGATCAAAAAGCCCACGGCGTCCATATCGAACCGGCTGAAATACGCCCGGTTGAGCTTGATCCACGCCCGGTCGCCGTCGGGCAGGGTGCGGGCGCTTTCGCTTTGGAACAGGCTTTGGGGCCGCAAATACCCCGCGCCGCTATTGGCGGCGGCAAAATAATCGTTTTCCGTTTGGTGGGTGTATAAGTAGTCAAACAGCATGGGGATGCGCCGACTGATACTGGGGGCAATGCACCAGGTGATGGGAATGCTGCCCCGTTCGCTGTTGTTATAGCAGCGGTACAGGTGTTCCAGCGCCCAGCCGGAGGAATCGTAGTCGCCGGTGTACATGAATAAATACATGGTGTTGGGATCAAACGTTTCGGTTATCGGCTTGTGGTTGGCCGGCGCCTCATAGTGATCCTTCAGCGGGAAGCGGGCATACAGCGAACAGTCGGTCAGGGAGCCGTCCGCGTCCATAAAGCAGTTGTAGCGGGTGATCACTTCCGTAAAAGCGGATTCCACCGAGGTGGCTTCTACCGAGCCCCAGTTGTTGTGGGTGGCATATTTGAACCACCAGGGCGGGAAGCCCACGATCTCACCAAACGCGCCGCCCGCCCGGGCGTAACGGTTTAACAGCACCGCCTGCAGGGTTTTGGCGTCGGTGCCGACGGGCTGGTCGGGATCGTCACAGGGGGCTTCGATATCGATGGGAGTCAGATCGAAGAAAAAGGCTTTGCGCAAAATGCCGTAATCGTGGTTATACAGGCGGTTATAGTCCACGCTTTTGGCGTGAATGTCTTCTTCATAGATCCGGTTGCCCACGGTGGCGGAAGCGCCGTCGGGCACATACATCATAAAGTCGGTACTGCACCGGGCGGCGTATTTTTCCAGCGCCCACAAATAGGCGTCGCACTTGGTGCTGCCGCTGGAAAACAGCGCTGTGCCGGGCACCAGCCCTTTGCCGGTGAACATGCCGGTCAGGTCCAGCTTAACGGGCACGCCGTAAGACAGCAGCTGCTGCATCAGCCCGGTTTCGGACGGGTCGTATTTCACGGGCAAATAACCGTCTAATCCGCACACGGTTGCGGCCACATTGGCGGTGGCGGGCACGTCGGGATCCCACACCACCATGCCGCAGGCCTTCAGCTGAGGCGCAAAGGTTTGCAGCAGTTCTTGGAAGGTTCGCAGGGTCTTGTTGGTCATGCCGGCCAGCACGTCGCTGTTTTGCTGCATATAAGGCACCCACACTTCGGCATATTTGTCCACAATGGAAAGACCGATGTGCGAATCCAGCAGTTCCCGGTTTATGAGTCCCTGCAGGCTGGCGGCCAGGCGCACCGCGTCGTGCGGCAAAACGCCCTTCATGGAATTGTATACCGCCGAAGTGGTAATGGTGTAAAGGGTGCCGGGGGTCAACCCGTCGGCCGGCAGGGTAAAGTCGGGCCGGGTGGGGGGATCGTCATTGGCGAACGAAACGGGAAAATCTTTGCGTTTGCCCACCGCCCGCTGTAATATCATCAGCGCGTCACGGGCGTCCAGTGCGGCGTCGCCGTTCACATTGCCGGCTTTTATCTGTCGTCCGGTGGGCGTCAGTTTTTTCACCGCCGCTTTTAACACCAGCAGGGCGTCGGCGGCGTCGGTTTTGCGGTCTTCATTGGGATCACCGCAGGTCAGCCCCTGGGCAGACGGGGTTTTGCCCACATAATCCAGGTCGCTCACGTCTTCGGCGGCGGCCAGTTGTTCTTCGGTATAATAGCCGTCGGTAAACGTGGCAAGGGGCTGTTTGGCCAGGCGCAGATTGTCAAAATACAGGCGCAAGCCTTCCGGCCATTGGTCGCCGGTCGCACTCAGCGTTAAATGCCGGGCGGCGTTCACCTTGCCGCTGCCTATGGCCTGCGCGTCTGCCAGCGGCAGCATCAGCCGGCGCCAGCCTGCCGCCCAACCGGCGGCGTCCGCCACCACACGGCGGCCGTTTTGCCCGGCGGCATCGGTCAGTTCAAACTGCAGGGTAAGCGGGCCGGTTATGGGCAGAGGCGCCAGTACGTCGGCGTAAAAATACCCGTATGCCGTTAAATCGACGGCGCTGTCAAAATCCACATGGGCGGTAAACAGCCGGCCGTTTTCATCCCGTTCGCCGCCGGTCACGGCCATGCTGGCATAGCCCTGGGTCATGTGCGCCCGGTCCATGGTCAGGGTGGTGTTGGGCGCGTGGCGGTTGAAGGCGTACACCTCTTCCGCCTGGTGCAAAATCAGTTGATCGTCCGGCCCCTGGGCGGGGTAGCCTACCACTTGGGCGTCGGGGTCGCCGATCAGTTCAAACCCGTAACAGCGCTGCATCAGCCGACCCCATTCGTTGGTGGTTTCCGGTTTGCGATAGCCCGCGTGTTTAAAGTTTGGCACCACATATTGGGTGGTGCCCGCAAAGCAGTAGCTGTGGTAGGTATCACACCAAAAAACCAGATAATACACCCGGCCCGCTTCCAGCTTTACCGGACGGGTCAACGTGAAATCCCACCAGCCGACAATGCCGTGGGGGTTGGATACCAAAGGATGATCGGAAGAATACAAAATGCTCGCGGGCGTGTCAGAAAGATCGCTGCGGATCTGCAGCGTTACGGTGGCGGTGTCGCCCAGGCGCAAATACAGTTTGCAGGCCACAATAGGATCGTCGCCCGGCACAAAAGGCTGTGCCGCGTAATTGTTGGCGCCGTTGTTTTCCCGGCCAATGGTCAGGTGAGTAGAAAGGGAAAACTGGTTGTCGTCCCGGGCCAGGTCCGCGTCGGTATAGCCCATCCAAACGGCTTCCGCCGCGGCGGGCGCCGTCCAGCACAGCAGGGTGAGCACAAGCACCAAACAGCCGCATATCCATCGTTTCATTGCAGATTCCTCCCGCTTTTTCAACGTCTGTATTTTATTATAAAAGGACAATGCTTAAAAATCAAGCTTTATCCTAAAAGAGCGTGTATCCCTGCGCACAGTACACAGCCCACCGCCGCCGGCAGCACGGCGGCCAGCGCCGTCCACCGGGCGGAACCGGTTTCTTTATACACCGTCCACAAGGTGGTGGAGCAGGGAAAGTGGAACAGGCAAAACAACAGCACGCACAGGGCGGTGGCGCGGTTCCAGCCGTGTGCCGTCAGGGTGGTGCGCAGTGTTTCAAGCCCCGCTTCGCCCACCAGTGTGCCGCTGCCGGAATAAATCGTAAGCAGCAGGGGCAGCACGATCTCGTTGGCCGGCAGCCCAAGCAAAAAGGCCAGCAAAATAACGCCGTCCATACCCAAAAAGCCGCCCACCGGCTCCAGTGCGTTCGCCAGCGTTTGCAGCAGGGGCACGCCACCGGGTCGCCAGTTGGCCAACAGCCAGATCACCCCGCCGGCCGGCGCGGCCACCGCCGCCGCACGGCCCAGTACGAATACAATGCGTTCCCGCAGCGAGCGCACCAGCACACGCCCCACCGGCGGCATGCGCAGGGGCGGCAGTTCCAGCGCGAAAAAGGAAGGCTCGCCCCGCAATACCGTGACCGCCAGCAAACGGGAACACAGCAAAGTGACTGCCACACATAGCACCACCGCCAACGTGAGCCAGCCGGCGGTGGCCAGCGATGCCAGCGGCCCGGCAGGAGCCGTGACGAAAAACAGGCCGATCAAGGTGATGAGGGTGGGAAAGCGGCCGTTGCAGGGCACCAGCGCATTGGTCAGCACGGCGATGAGCCGTTCCCGCCGGGAGGATATGATGCGGCAGCCGGTGACACCGGCGGCGTTGCAGCCAAAGCCCATGCACATGGTGAGCGCCTGCTTGCCGCAGGAACGGCAGGCCTGAAAATGCCGGTCCAGCCGAAAGGCAATGCGTGGCAGCAGGCCCGCGTCTTCCAGCAGGGTGAACAAGGGGAAAAAGATGGCCATGGGCGGCAGCATGACCGCCACCACAAAGGCGGTCACCCGCCATACCCCGTGGGCCAGCATGCCCACCAGCCAGCCGGGCACGCCCCAGGCAGCCAGCCGGGCGGCCAGCGGCGCTTCCCCCGCAAACAACAGCCCCAGCAGGGCGTCAGACGGGCCCTGAGAGGCAAAAATGGTGAGCCAGAACACCAACAGCAACAGCAGGGGCATCACCGGCAAGCCGGACCATTTACCGGCCAGCAGCCGGTCTAAGCGGGTAACGGCCGGCCGCTTGCGACGGCCGGTCACAGCGGCGGCAAACAAGGCGTCGGCTTTTTGGCGGCGGGCGGCTTCTATTTGCCGCGCCACCTGCCGGGCGGATATGCCCTGCGTGGCCAGCGCGCGAAAAGTGTTGGCGGTGGGCGGCGGCCCCCAGCGGTCGGTATAGGCTTGCCGGTAGGCTTCGTCTTGCTCCAACAGTTTAATGGCCGCACCTCGGCGGTCAGCCGGCCCGGCAGGCAGCAGCGGCGCCAGCAGCGTCATTTCCCGCTCCAGCGGCGGGGGATAGACCACCGCCGGCGGATGGGGCGCCACCGTTTGGGCCAGCAGGCGCCCCAGCGCTGTTACTGTGGATTTGCGGTGGGCCGCGGTGGTTATTACGGGAACACCCAGCCCGCGGGACAGGGCTTGCGTATCGATCTGCACCCCCTGCTTTTGGGCCCGGTCCCACAAATTCAGGCACAGCACCACCCGGGGCGCCAGTTCCATCACCTGCAAAGTGAACAGCAGGCCCCGCTGCAGGTTGCAGGCGTCGCACACCACGCACACCGCGTCGGCCTGTTCAAAGGCTATCGCGTCCCGGGCTACCCCTTCTTCGGGCGAATACGCCGTCATGCTGTAGGCGCCCGGCAGATCCACCAGTTCCACCTGCACGCCGTTTTCCGCCCGATAACGCCCCACCGCTCCTTCCACCGTTTTGCCGGTCCAGTTGCCGGTGTGTTGGTGGGCGCCGGTGAGGGCGTTGAACAAACTGCTTTTGCCCACGTTGGGGTTGCCCGCCAGCAAAACCCGCCGGGTGGAGGCCGCCGGCCGCTTCATCCTGCCTCCTGCACGGTGAGGGCCTGCAGTTGGCTTTTGCGCAGGGCTATCACCGCGCCCCGCACCCCAAACGCCACCGGGTCGCCCCGGGGCGCCGCCAGCAGGCAGGTGACCAGCGCCCCTTCTTCAAAGCCCAAAGCCGCCAAATGCCGGCGGGGAGCATCGGGCGCCTGCACGGCTGTAATGCAATAGGTCCGGTCCAATCGGGCAGCACGTAAGGTCATCAGTCATTCCACCGTTTCCGAAAAAATCCTACTACCATCCTACGTGGGTCGGCCAAGTTGGTGCCAAAGGGCGCAAAAAAAGCGTGCTTCGCAAACAAAACACGCTTTCGGTATTATAAAGTGATTTCAGGCTTTAACCGGAATATCGGGTTCAAAGGCGGGCATCAGCCGCAGCTTGAACAAATTGCGCTGATGCAGGGCGTCTATGCGGGCTTTCACGGCTTGGTCGTCTATCAGCCCTTCCCGGATATACCGGTCCAGCACGGCGTAGGTAAAGCCCAGATTGTCTTCGTCGGTTTTGCCGCAAAGACCGTCAATGGGCACCTTGTCCACCAGCACGGCGGGCAGACCCAGCACCCGGCCCACGGCCTTCACTTCCTGTACGGTCAGGTGACTGCAGGGGCTGAAATCGCCGGCTGCGTCGCCATAACGGGTGGAATAGCCCACCCAGTCTTCCGATAAATTGCAGGTGTTGGCCACCCGGCCGTTGTGGCTTTGAGCCACCGCATACAAGGTTGCCATGCGCACCCGCGGGGGCAGATTGGTGAGGGTTTGGGCGGAGGGCGTGAAGGGCAGGGCGGCCTTTAAGCCTTCCACCGCGGCGTGAATGTTGATTTCGAACGACTGAATGCCCAGATGCTCCACCAGCAGGCGGGCCATGTCGATATCGTGCTGTTGGCCGTTGGGCATCAGCACGCCCAGCACCCGGTCGCGGCTCAGCGCCCGCACGCACAGGGCGGCCACCACGGAACTGTCTTTGCCGCCGGAAATGCCCACCACGGCGTTGCATCCTTTGCCGTTTTGTTCAAAAAAATCCCGTATCCACGCAACGCATTGGGCGGTTACGGCTTGCGCGTCAAACATACTTGCTCCTCCTTTTCATACCCTTCCCGTTCAGTATACCACGCCTGCCGCCGGAATGCAAGGCGGACCGCCGGCTTTGAGCGAAAAAAAGCACTTGACATTTAGCACGGGGTGTGGTACACTCATTAAGCCGCTTGTTACGGGCGGTGGTTTTTGCTGCACAAAAATCACCATAAGAGACGGGCACGTCCGCCCCGGCTGACAGCGAGTCTAATGAAACGGAGCAATCAATATGTACGCAGTAATTCAAACCGGCGGCAAACAGTACAAAGTGAAAAACGGCGATGTGCTGTACATCGAAAAGCTTCCTCTGGAAGCCGATGAGACCGTCACCTTCGAAAACGTCCTGGCTATCGGGGACGAAAACGGCATACAGGTGGGCACCCCCACTCTTAACGCCACCGTGCAGGGCAAAGTGCTCAAAAACGGCAAAGGCAAAAAAATCACCGTTTTCACCTACAAACCCAAAAAGAATGAAAAACGCAAGCTGGGCCATCGTCAGCCCTATACCAAGGTAGAGATCACCGCCATTAACGGCGCAGCCGAATAATAGCATGGTTACCGCGGTATTCAGCACGCGTGACGGCCGGCCTTGCGGCTTTTATGTGGCCGGGCACAGCGGCTGGGCCGCCGCAGGGCAGGATATTGTTTGCAGCGCCGTGTCGTCGGCCGTTTTGCTGGCGGCCAACACCCTGGCGGACGAACTGCCGGCCGGCAGCGCCCGGTGTGAAGACGGGGTGTTTGCCCTGTATGCGCCCAACGCGCCTTTGGCGGCGCCGGTGCTGGGCGGGCTGTTGGCACATTTGCGCGCCATTGCGAAGCAATATCCCCATCATGTTCGTGTGATGCTTTTGAATCGGAACGGAGGAAATACAAATGTTTAAGGTAAATTTGCAACTGTTTGCTCATAAAAAGGGCGTCGGCTCCACCAAAAACGGCCGTGATTCCGAATCCAAACGCTTGGGACCCAAGCGGGCGGACGGTCAGTTTGTGCTGGCGGGCAATATCCTGATCCGGCAGCGGGGCACCCATATCCATCCCGGCAACAACGTGGGCCGCGGGTCGGATGACACCCTGTTTGCGCTCATCGACGGCAAAGTGAAGTATGAACGCTGCGGCCGCGATCGCAAGCAGATCAGCGTATACGCTGTGGAGCAATAAGCTTTTCAAGGAAAAAACCAACGGAAAGGGTCCGCTACACGAAAGACCCTTTCCGTTTTTTGGTAGGTGCCGAGCATGTTCGTTGACGTAGCAAAAATCAAAATCAAAGCCGGGGACGGCGGCAACGGCGCCGTTTCTTTCCGGCGGGAAAAATACGTGGCGGCCGGCGGCCCCGACGGCGGGGACGGCGGCAAGGGCGGCAATATCGTCTTTCAGGCGGACAGCAACCTGTCCACGCTGGCGGATTTTCGCTATAAGCGGAAATATACTGCCGAAAACGGTCAGCCCGGCGGCGGCGGCAAATGCTTTGGCCGCAACGGGCAGGATCTGGTGATCCTGGTGCCCAACGGCACGCTGGTGAAAGAGGCCGAAACCGGCCGCTTGCTGGCCGACGTGACCGGCGACGCTCCCTGCGTGGTAGCCAAAGGCGGTCGGGGCGGTTGGGGCAACAGCCATTTTGCCACGGCCACCCGGCAGGCGCCCCGCTTTGCCAAAAGCGGTCTGCCCGGCGAAAGTCTGGACGTGCAGCTGGAACTGAAACTGCTGGCCGACGTAGGTTTGCTGGGCTTTCCCAACGTGGGCAAATCCACCCTGGTTTCGGTGGTAAGCGAAGCCCGCCCCAAAATCGCCAACTACCATTTCACCACCATCACCCCCGTGCTGGGCGTGGTGCGCATGGGGGAGGGCAGTTCCTTTGTTATGGCCGATATCCCCGGGTTGATCGAAGGCGCCGGCGAAGGCGTGGGCCTGGGGCATCAATTTTTGCGCCATGTGGAACGGTGCCGCCTGCTGGTGCATATTCTGGACGTGGCCGGCAGTGAAGGCCGCGACCCCATTGAAGATTTTGAAGCGATCAACAAAGAACTGGCGGTTTACAGCCCGGCGCTGGCCGCCCGGCCCCAGATCGTGGCCGGCAACAAAACCGATCTGGCTACCCCTGAGCAGATCGCCCGGGTAAAGGAATACGTCAATCAAAAGGGCTGGGAGTATTATTCCATTTGCGCGCCCATTGCCGAAGGCACCAAGGAATTGATCGACCGGGTGGCGGCGGTGCTGCATACCCTGCCGCCGGTGGCGACGTTTACGCCCGATCCCGTGCCGCAGGCCGAAGCGGACGTTGCAGGCCGGCGCTTTACCGTGCGGGCCGAAAACGGCGTGTATCACGTGGAAGCCGAATGGCTCAAAAAGATCATGTCTACCATCGATCCCGACGATTATGAATCGCTGCAGTATTTTCAGCGGGTACTGCATGCCAGCGGCATTATCGACGCTTTGCTGCAAGCCGGCTGTACCGACGGGGATACGGTCGTGATCTACGAAATGGAATTTGATTATGTGTCATAAGCAAGAGGAAGGTATTATGCGGTTGTTGCCTATGCCATGCGATCCGGACCGATTGAGTCCCGCCACCCTGGCGTTTGTGGGAGACGGCGTGTTTGAACTGCTGGCGCGGGAGTATTTGGCCTGCCAGGCCAACCGGCCCGCCAAGGAACTGAACGCCGCCAAGGTGCGGCTGGTGAGCGCGCCTGCGCAAGCCGCTGGCTTTGCCCGCATGGAAGCCCATCTGACCGAAGAGGAGCGGGCGGTCTTTAAGCGGGGCCGCAACGCCCACACCGACCATACGCCCAAAAACGCGACCCACGCCCAATACCACACCGCCACCGGCGTGGAAGCGCTGTTTGGCTGGTTATATCTGCACGGCCGGCAAAGCCGGGCGGCCGAATTGTTTGTTGGCTTTTTTTCACCCGAAAACCTTGACAAGCCGCCGGAAGTTTGATAGAATAACCATGCTCGCGTTTCGCACGCGGGCGTGTTAATAAAGCTGTTATACGGAAGCGTATCGAAGTGGTCATAACGGGCCTGACTCGAAATCTCCGTAAAGACTGTGCGTTTCGTATCGCACAATGCCCTTAACCATGCGGTTTTTCACGGGCTCGAAAATTGAATATTCCGTAGTTCTTTCCGTCAGTTCTTTCCGAGGTGTTTTCTGACCCCGCCGCAAAAAAGAGGAAAAAACGGGCGAAAAATACACACGGAGGTGTATCGAAGTGGTCATAACGGGCCTGACTCGAA
>CADBNN010000098.1 GCA_902796075.1 Oscillospiraceae bacterium
GCCTGCGGGCGTGGGTGGATTTATATCATATCACATTCGGCGTCAGCCGAATATATCACAATTTGCGTCAGCAAATTATATCACATCTCGCGCAGCGAGATATTTCACTTTTGTGATTTCATTCGTTTAAAATCTATGCGTGGATTCGTGAAATGCCTGCGGGCGAAAATATCATGAACTTCTTTTGTTGTATCATGAGATCGAATATGGTATAATCATCTCAACAAATCGGGATTTGCGGAGGTGATGATATGAGCGAGGATCAGTACGTCTTTTTTACCGATCGTCAACAGTGGCGGGAATGGCTGTTGAAGCATTTTGAAACGGAACGTGAAATATGGTTCGTTTTTCCGGCCATTGCTTGCGGGGAGAAAGGCGTATCGTACAACGACGCGGTGGAAGAGGCGCTTTGCTTCGGATGGATCGACGGCAGAGCAGGAACACTTGACGAGTCTCATCAGCTACGGCGTTTTACGCCGCGCCGAAAAGGCAGCGGTTATTCACAGCCGAATATCGAACGGTTGATTTATCTTGATTCGTGCGGGCTGATCCATCCGAAAGTCAGACCGTCCGTTGAAGAAATCATAAAAAAACCGTTTGTGTTTCCCGATGATATTCTTGATGCGCTCCGACAAGACGGTATCGCATGGCAGCATTATCAAACGTTTTCCGAACCGTATCGAAGAATTCGTATCGCCTACATAGATGCGGCAAGAAAGCGACCGGAAGAATTCAAAAAGCGGCTTAACAATTTCATCAGGAAAACAAGAGAAAATAAGTTGATAATCGGCTACGGAGGCGTTGAAAAGTATTACGGCAGATCGATCGATCCCGGCTTGCAAGGAGATATGCATAATGAGCTTGAAACTAATAAAACTCACAAAAGACTATAAGGAACAATTGGGAGAAATGATCGACGAATGGAGAGCGGACCAGGAACGCAATCATACAAATCACTCTCCCTGGGCAATATTCAAAAACGATTATCATGATTTCGACTATTACCTTGAGCACCTTGAGGTAAAAGAAGCAACGGATAAGAAAGTGCCCGGCTCGGTGTTCTTTCTTTTGGATACGGAACGAAACAGACTCCTGGGAGCGATCAATATCCGTCACTATCTGAACGATTATCTGCTGAGGGAAGGCGGTCATATCGGGGACGGGATCAGGCCAAGTGAACGCAGAAAAGGCTATGCCACGGAAATGATCCGACTGGCCTTGATCGAATGCGGAAAACTGGGCATCGAAAAGGTGCTGATGACCTGTGATAAGGACAATATCGCCTCGGCCAAATCCATCATCCATAACGGCGGAATCCTTGAAAACGAATTTGTCAATTCTGACGGTGAAATCGTACAGCGTTATTGGATCACCCTATGCAAATGATAAATGCCGGTTTGCAGAGTTGAAGCCCGATAAAATGATCCCGACAAATCAAGATTTGGGGAGGAAGCGGAATTGTATTTTTCAAAACACAATGAAGCGATCGTGTATATAAACCATTACAGCGGGCTGCTTGAGGTGAAGGGCGAAGGCGTTCTCTGCCGCGAGGATACCGAAGTAAGCCCAACGCCGACTGAAAGTCTTGCGAAAGAATATGATACGCTCAGCATCACACAAGGAATAACGCAGGTCGGGGAAGGATTCCTCAACGCCTTCCCTCATATCGGCTGCCTGATCCTCGCAAGGACCGTGGGATCTGTTGACACGACGCCGGAGATCGATAACAGACTGCGCAAAAACAAAGTGCTGATCCGCGGCGAGTACGATACCTTCGCCGAGCGGTTTGCGCGGGAGAAAGGGCTGGCGTTCCTTCACTGCAACATACATCTTGCAGATGATGATATCGGGGACCATTATGAACACGATATTATTACGCTGCGTTTTCATGCAGAGGGCGCGCCGGACATTCATTACAACTGTTTCACCCCGGGGAGTTCCGCCGGCAGTTACGGGGGCGGCGAGTACGCGAACGAACTGCCGAAGGATTTCTACGTAGGATGCACGATCGAAAAATTCGCGAATCATTTCAATGAACGTGTGCGGGAGCAGATCCTTTCCAACGAGACGCTCAGGCGGTTTCTTGAAATTGCAAACAGAAGACACAGCGAAAAGGCGGCGCACAAGAACGCGGCCGACCCAAAAGAAAGGATATAAGAAAAATGAAAACGAAAAAGCAGGGCAATAACTGGACGGCGTATTACGATCCCGATACGGGGCGGTATTTTGCGGAGATCATGTACACCAGCCGCGAGGGGCGCGAACAGTACGATTACGAGATAACGGCTGATATTTACAGCCGGCTCGGCACGTTTGCGGACGACTGCGAAAACGAGCGGCTGATCAAGACCGCCAAGATGACGTATTCGTTTGAAAACACCATGTACGGCACGCTGGGCCCCGAACGGACAGTATGGGACGAAGAAGCCAACGAAGCGATGCTGGCGGCCGAAGCCAAGCATGATCAGGGCCGCAAGAAAAAGAACTGACCCCGCCGCTTTTGTCGCGACTGCCGGTTTGGCGAGGACGCGGGCATTTAAGGAGGACCATGCATGAGCATTTGCGTACATTTATACTATCGCGGACAAAACGGCAGCGCCCGCCGGTTTGCCGAAGCCATGGAGCAAAGCGGGTTGGCCGACGCCATTCGAGCGCAAGAGGGCAACCTGCAATATGCGTATTTTGTTCCGTTCAACGACCCGGAAACGGTATTGCTCATAGACCGCTGGCGCGACCAGGCGGCGCTGGACGCGCACCACGCCGGCCCCCTGATGGCGCGCCTGGCGGCCCTGCGGGAGCAATACGATCTGCACATGACCGCGCGGCGCTTTACCGAAGCGGAAGGCCCGGCGTCCGACCAACGGTTTTTACGAAAATAAGGAGGACTCAACATGCAAGAAAAAATCAAACAAACCGCCGGGCGGGATCAGTTAGGCGACTTTGCCCCCACCTTTGCCCGCCTCAACGACGACGTGCTGTTTGGCCAGGTGTGGAACGAAGAAGCCATTGACGTGAAAGCCAAATGCATCGTTACGGTGGTGGCGCTTATGGCGTCCGGTATCACCGATTCATCGTTGACCTATCACCTGCAAAACGCCAAAGCACACGGCGTTTCCAAAGAAGAAATCGCCGCCATTATCACCCACGCCACCATGTATGTGGGTTGGCCCAAGGGGTGGGCCGTGTTTCGCCTGGCCAAGCAGGTGTGGGATGAAAACAACAAATGAAGACGAACGAGCGAGAGCCATAGCGCAATGCCGTAACGAACGATTTCTTTGTGAAACGGCGCACTGCCGCAGCCCCAAACACGCCGGGCCGCGCGCGTTGCATAACCGGATATGACGATATGCCCGCCGGGCCTTTCGGGCCCGGTGGGCGTTTTGTGCAAAACGGGACGAAGAACGTCTCAAAAACCGCCGGGATTTATTGCCGAGAATGGTGATTTCCTATTGATTATCGTCTTTTTTTGTGGTATACTTGCTACAAATTATTACGTTTTCAGGGGATGTTTTTCATGGCAGAGAAAAAATTTGACGCGATTGCCGCCGGCCACGTGTGTTTGGACCTGACGCCCAAACTGGATATTCACGGCAAAACCGTGCAGGAAGTGCTGCAGCCCGGCAAACTGGTGCAAACCGGCACGTGCTGCATTTCGTTGGGCGGCCCGGTTTCCAACACCGGCATTGCCATGAGCATTCTGGGCCAAAAAATGGCGCTGATGTGCAAAGTGGGCCGGGATATGTTCGGCCGTATCATCAGCGAAAAAATAACCGAATACGGCACCGATAAGATCATCGCGGTGGACGATGAGGTGGAATCTTCCTACACCGTGGCGGTGGTGGTGCCCGGCAACGACCGTATCTTTTTGCATGACCCCGGCGCCAACGGCAGTTTCGGGGCCGACGACGTGGACTATGCCCAGGTGGAAAACTGCCGTTTGTTCCATTTCGGCTATCCGCCCCAAATGCGCAAGATCTATATGAACGGCGGCAAGGAACTCACCGAGATCTTTAAGCGCGCCAAAGCGGCGGGCGCCACCACATCGCTGGATATGGCCCAGCCCGACCCCAACTCCGAAGGCGGCAAGCAGGATTGGGACGCGATCTTGAAAAACACCCTGCCTTACGTGGACATTTTTATTCCCAGTGTGGAAGAAACCATGTTCATGTTTTATCCCGAAAAATTCGATGAATTCCGGCGCATCCACGCCGACGATAACGATCCGCTGGAAACCATGGATGAATCCATTTTGCCTTTGCTGGGCGAAAAAGCGCTGTCTTACGGCGCCAAGATCGTGGTGATCAAATGCGGCGTGCGTGGCTATTACATCCGCACGGCGCAAGACCTTTCCGGCTTTGGCGCAGCGGCTCCGGCCGACGTGGAAGAATGGAGCGGTCGTGAGATCATTTGTGAAAGCTTCCATGTGGATAATATTCAATCGGCAACCGGCAGCGGCGACAGCAGCATTGCGGGCTTTTTGTCCTGCTTCCTTAACGGCGACGGCATTTATGACTGCATAGAGACCGCTTGCGCCGTGGGCGCTGAAAACCTGACCGCGCTGGACGCGCTTTCGGGCATTAAAACCATGGCCGAGACCCGCGCCATGATGCCCGGCATGCGCCGTAACGTGTACCAATACGATCCCGCCTACTGGACCCGTGACGAAGCCACCGGCCTGGTGTTTGGCAAAGCGGACAAGACCCGCCGCTAAACGCGCCGCACCGCCGGCGACGGCGCACACTCCACAGTCGGGAGAACTGCCATGAAATACGTTGATCTTGTTCAGGTGGGCATGGGCACCGATTCCATTCCCACCTTTTCCCGGGGCAACACCGCGCCGCTGGCCACCCTGCCGTTTGGCATGGCGTCCTTCGGCATCGAAACCCGCCCTTCCAAATTCAGTTTGTTTTATCATCCGGACGATCCCATCACCACCGGCGTGCGGCTCACCCATTTGCCCAGCCCGTGGATCGCGGATTACGCCTTTGTTACCTTTATGCCTCAAACCGGCCAGACCGCCGATCTGACCGCCAACTGCAAAAGCGGCTACCGCCGGCGGGAGGCGCTGATGAAGCCTTACGCTTTGCGGCTCACTTTTTTGCGTTACCGGGCGCGGATGGAACTGGCCCCCACCATGCGGGGGTGCGCCGCCGACGTGACGTGGGAGCGGGCGGATGAGACCCACCGGCTGGCGCTGCACTTCGGCCCCCACATGGGTTCGGTGCGCATTGACGCCAAACGCCGCCGGATATACGGAACGGTTTCCACCCACTATTGGCCGGTGCCGGATAATTTCAAAATGTATTTTGTGCTGGAACTGGACCGGGACGTGGATATGGAACACACCGTGGCCGGCTATAGCGACGGCACCGTGCTGCCTGCCGCAGACCGGTATAAAGGCGAAAATCTGGAACTGAACCTGGCGCTGGCGCAGGATGGACGCGACCGGCTGCATTTCACGGTGGGCACTTCTTTTATCAGCTTTGACCAGGCTAAGCGCAACGCCGCCCGGGAAGTCGCCGGCAAAACGGTGGAACAACTGGAACAGGCGGCGGCCGACGCGTGGGACGACAAGCTTTCGCGCATTGAAATAGAGACCCAGGACGCCGATTTGCTCAAAACCTTTTATTCCTGTCTTTACCGGGTGTTTATGTTTCCCCGCACGTTGTATGAATACGACGGGCAGGACCGCATGATCCATTACAGCCCGGCCGACGGCAAAACCTATCCCGGCCCCATGTTTACCGACAACGGCTTTTGGGATACCTACATGACGGTTTATCCGTTGTTTTCACTGATCGCGGCGGACGAATACGCCCGCATGTGCGAAGGATTTTTAAACTATTATAAAGAAGCGGGCTGGCTGCCCCGGTGGATGTCGCCCGCGGCGCTGGACAGTATGCCCGGCACCAGTATCGATCAAGTGTTTGCCGACGCGGCCGTGAAGGGGATCGTGACCGATAAGGAAACCCTGCGGCTGATGTTGGAAGCCACCGAAAAGCACGCCAATCAGCCGGGCGAAAAACCCCAGTTCGGGCGGGACGGCATAGCCGAATATCTGCGGCTGCGCTATTTGCCCTGCTCCCACCGGGAAAGCGTGAACAAAACCCAAAATTACGCCTACGGCGATTTTGCCATTGCCCAACTGGCGCTGTGCCTTCACAATAAGGCCAAGTGGCGCACCTATATGGGCCGGTGCGGTTACTGGCGCAATTTGTTTGACGCCGAAACCGGTTTTATGCGCGCCCGGGATGCCGACGGCAACATGCGGGAAGACTGGACCCAGTTCGACTGGGGCTGGGACTACACCGAAGGCGGGCCCTGGCAAAACAGTTTTGCCGTGCCCCACGATATGCTGGGCCTGGCCGACGCGCTGGGCGGACGGGCCGCCATGATAGAAAAAA
>CADBNN010000099.1 GCA_902796075.1 Oscillospiraceae bacterium
GAAAATCGGGGTCCCCGAAAGGCGCAAGCCTTTTGGGGAAAAGCCGAGGCATCGGAGCGGTGAGAACCGGCGGTTACGCCGGGGCGATGAGCGGAGATTGCCGAGGCGTCGGCGCGGTGTAACAATATCAAAAAACAGCCTGCGCAAACAGGCTGTTTTGTTATGTTTACCGGTTGGTTTTGGTAACGGTCGCGGGGGGCAGGCGTTTGTCGGTAACGGTCACGGCCAGGCGGCTGTTGTTTTTGCCGGTGAGTTCAATGGTTTTGGTGGGTTTGTCACAGCTGTACCCCTGGGGCACGGTCTGGATCAGATCATACTTGCCATACAGCAAACCGCTTTTGCTGATGATGCCGTAAGCGTCGGTTTTGCCCAGGTTAACGGTTTTGCCCGTTTCCTTGTTTTTCAGTTGAAAGGCGGCGCCCGCCACGGGCTTGCCGTCGGTATCCTGCACGGTCAGGTCCAGCTGGGCGTTGGTGCGCACCACCGAAGGGGTGGAAACCACCATAAGCGGCCATTGGGGATCGGGCCCGAAAAGCATGCGTTCCACCGCGCAGAATTCGGGGCCGTTTTTGGTGCCCACCTGATACACCCAGTGCAGGCCGTTGCGATAGCCGGCATACACGGTGATGTGGGAGCCCCGGCCGTCGTGCTTGCGGTCGTCTTCAAAAATGATGATTGAGCCGATGGGGATCTCTTCCTGGGTGTTGAAAATAATGCCTTCCGGCCCGCGGGACGCGGTGAACGCGATGGAATGGGAATAGCCCTTGCGGATCCAGTCCTGAGCCGCCAGATAGAAGGAATGGGCGTTGTAGGGCTGTTCCGGCACGGTGAGGGCGGACGTGTCGATGCCCGCCACGTGGGGCAGATAGTTAAAATAAATGTAGCTGGCAAAGGAAGCGCACACCAGGCCGCCCCGTTCAAAATGGGCGATGTCCGGCATGCCGGCGGCGTTGGTTTCCAGCCCGGTGGAGCCGCCCCCGAAGGTGATGTTGGACAAATACCCCATGCCCCGCTTTTGGGCCGACAGAATGTAGATCCACATCATGCCGTCCTTGCGGTGCTTTTCAATATTATAGCCGGTGTAGATCAGCGCGTCCATAAACACGTTGTCGTCCATGCTCATGTTGGAATTGTAATGCCGGCGGGTGCGGTCCACCACGGTGGAAACGGTGCCGTTTTGCTCCACCCGGGAAACCACCGGCGCGGAATCGATCTCGCTTTCCTCCGGCTCGCTTGCCGTTTCTTCCTGCGAAGCGGTTTCCTGCGATTGCGCCGGTTGCGATGAAACGGTGGCCGAGGGCTCGGCCGGGGTGGCATCGGTAGGGGTAACGGGGCTGCTTTGGCAGGCGGTCACCCCCGCCAGCAGGGCCAGCGTAAGGGCCGCGGAACAAACGATTTTTAACATACGATGCATGGGCCATACTCCTTTGCACTGTTACAGTCGAACATTCATTATACACGAAATTTGTCAAAAGTCAAGCCCGGTGCCGTCAAAAGCGGGCACATAGCCTTCGCCGGCGGCGCCCCGTTCCTGCACAAATCCGTCTTCTATGCCGGCGGCCAGCAGGGCGTTTTGGCATTTTTCGGCTTCCCGGTCGGTCACGGTGCGGCATAATTCTTTGGGCAAAACCGCGCCGGCGGGGGGCGTGTATTGGCGCATCAGGCTAAACAGCACTTCCCCCTTGGCAAAGGTGCGCCCCACCCAGTCTATCACCGCCAGGGTGTTGCGGGTGTGGCCGGGCAAAATCAGGTGCCGGATGAGCACCCCTTTTACCAGCAGGCCGTTTTCATCCAGCACGTAAGGCCCGGTTTGGCGCACCATTTCCGCAATGGCGGCTTTGGCCGCCGCGGGATAGTCCGGCGCGCGGGAAAGGGCGCCCGCCAGCGCCTCGTCGGCGTATTTCATATCGGGCAAATACACGTCCACCTTGCCTGCCAGCCGGCGCAGTGTCTCCACGCTTTCATACCCGCCGCAGTTATACACCACCGGCAGGGGAAAGGGGTCGGCCAGGGCTTCGCATATGGCGGGGGCAAAATGGGTGGGGGTCACCAAATTCAGGTTGTGCACCCCTAGCCCGGCCAGCCGGTCAAACACCCGGCGCAGTTGAGAGGGGGTCAGCGTTTTGCCGGCGGCGCCGTTGCGGCTTATGGCCCGGTTTTGGCAATACACACACCCCAAATTGCACCCGGCAAAAAACACGGCGCCCGACCCCTTGGTGCCGCTCAGGCAGGGCTCCTCCCAAAAATGGGGCGCCGCCCGCGTTACCACGGCGGCGGCAGGGGCCCGGCAAAAGCCCGTGTGGGCCGGGTCCTCCCGGGTAGCCCCGCACCGGCGGGGACATAAGGTGCAGCCTGTCAACGGCGGCGCCCCCTTTCTTGCGTTTTTACCATTATACCCGCCCGGCGGCGCAAAATCAACCGCTCCGCCGCCAAAAGCCGAAGCCGAAGAACAGTTTTTTCTATTGCAAATATCCGTTTTTATGTTATACTATAACACACAATCCATTCTGCGGGAGGGCGCTGTTATGTTACGCACCAAACTCTTTTTAACCGCTGCGATCGTCTTTTTGCTGTTATGCTTTTCGTTCGGGGCGGTTTTCGCCGTGCAGGCGGCCGAAACGCCGACCTGCGTTAAGCTGGAATTTACAGGCGACGAAGCCGAAGTTGCAGGGTTTGCGCAGTGCGACATCACCGTCGTTCCGGGCGACGGCTGCGCGCTCTCGGGCTATAATCTGATTTATTACACCGACGGTGAACGGCTGCTCGCCGGCTATGACGAGGTCACCGCCATTGCGATCAACAACGGATATGCCGTTAAAGGCAGCGTTTCCGACGGGCACATGATCCCCGTCGGGGCAAAGGGGATCGCCGTTTTTGAAAGCGCCACCCGATTTCTCGATACCGCGCCGGATATATCCGAAGCCGTCGCCACGGCTGCGATACCCGCCGCCAAACAGACGCCCGCCCTCGGCGAGCCCGAGCTTTCGTTCGGTGTGCTGTCGGATACCCACATGAACTATGAGTCTTACAACCGCGGCGCGTATGCAAAGCTGCGCGCATCGATGAACTTTTTTGCCCGCGAGGGCATGAGCCTCGTGGTTATTGCCGGCGACGCCACCGGCGACCGTGGCGAAAACCCCGATCTTGAGGCGCAGTACAATAAGCATATCGAGATCATCAACAAATCGAATTTCGATCTCGAAAAGGTATATGAGGCCATCGGCAACCACGGCAACACGCCTGCCGACGCCGCCCTGCTCAACCAATACCTGGGCGGCGACGACGAGGTGCATCCCTTTGAGGATTCGCCTTACTTCAGCCTTTATTTGCCCGGAAAGGACGGCGCGCGGAACACGCTGTTCATTTTTATGGCGCAGGAGATCCGTTCCGCCGGCGACAGCGCCAGCTACGACAATTTTTCCAAAGAGCAGATCGACTGGCTGGAATCGCTGCTCACAGAATACGACGACGGCGACACCAATATCTTCATCCTTGAGCATGCGCCGTTTCTCGGGTTCGGCGCGGGCGATATCAAGGGCGGCTCCTACGGCGCCTGTGTGACCTTCCGCGACGATTTCCCCCAGAATATGCGGCTGAAAGGGCTTCTTGAGCAGCACAAAGACGCGGTCGTGCTGTCGGGTCATACGCACGTCACCTTCTACGATGACGCAAACTATTCCGACGAATCCAATTCCTTTGCGCGTACGGTCCACGTCGGCTCCAACTGCCAGCCCTGCGGCTACGGCGGCGGCTCTGTGCTGGTTCGCAGCACCGACGGACGGCACAACGTCACCCCGACCTACGGCAGTGAGGGATATACGGTACGGGTCTACCGCGATTATATCGTTTTCACCGGCTATAATTTCTCCACCGGCCATATCATCCCCGCCGCCTGCCTGCTCTTGCCGGTCAAGGCGTTCGGCGGCCCCGGCAAGCCCGAACGGCCCGTGCCGCGCCCGGAAGAGGCGTTTGAAGGCAGCGGCACCGTTGAAGACCCCTATCGGATTGCCAACGCCGAGGATTTTATGCTGCTTACAAACGGCTTCAACGCTTCTACCGCTTCGGCGCAGGCGGATATGTACGGCAGCGGCAAGCACTTCCTGCAGACCGCCGACATTGACATGACCCTTGTTGACGGCTATGCCGGCACGTGGGCCAACGGCGACGCAAAGTGTTATTTTGCCGGTATTTACAACGGCGGCGGCCACACCCTCACGGTCAATATCAACGATAACGTCCAGCGTTCGGTGTTTCCGTACGTCTACGGTGCGATCGTCAACCTCAAAATACAAGGATGCATCGTATCCGAAGCCAGCGCGCAGCCGGTGCGCACGCTTTACGGCGCGGTGGTCAACTGCATTTTCGATCTCGACCTTAAGGCCGAACGCACGAACGGCGGCTATTATTCCCATTACGGCACAACGTATAACCTCTATACCGTCGGCAGCCTGACCGGCGGCCACCCGTTCGCCGTGACCGGCAACGCGAGCTCGAAAAACTTTGCCAACGTATATCAGTTCCGCACTGCCAACGGCGCCGCGGTGGACGATCCCGAAAGCGTCCGTTCCGACGATGCGGACGCCATCGTCGCGGCGTTCAACGCGCGCTCCGGCAGCGCTTATGAAGCCGCGCTCGCCCTGCTCGACGGCGAACAGCTGATCCCGGTGTACAATGACGGCGGCGTTCCGGCGTTCGAGTCTTCCGGCGATGATAACGCATTTGTCTTTGGCGACGTGAACGGCGACGGGCAGATAAACGCCAAAGACGCGCTGCTGATCTTGCGCCACGCGGTGGGCAAGGAAAAACTGTCCGGCGACGCTTTGCGGGCCGCCGACGTGACCGGCAAAGGAGACCCCAACGCCGTCGACGCCCTGTACGTGCTGCAAAAAGCGGTGGGCAAGCTGCCATATTTTCCGGTGGAACGCATAACCCCGTCAGGTGAATAGGTCGCCTTGCCCGGCGGCGCAAAATCAACTGCTCCGCCGCCCATGCCAAAACCGAAGAAAAAATTTTTTCAAAAAATTTGCAAAAAAGGTGAGAAATTTTGCCGTTTCATTCGTTTAATAGGTGAAAGGCCGTTTTGCAGGCCGCAAGAAGGGAGCCTGAAGCTATGAAAAAATTGATTTGCACGGTATTATGCATGGCGCTGCTGTGCTGCGCCGCCCTGCCTGCCGCCGTTTTGGCGGCTACGCCCGGCGACGTGAACGGCGACGGGAAGATCAGCGCACAGGACGCGCTGCTGATTTTGCGCCACGCGGTGGGCAAGGAAAAACTGTCCGGCGACGCTTTGTGGGCCGCCGACGTGACCGGCAAAAGGGACCCCAACGCCGCCGACGCCCTGTGCGTGCTGCAAAAAGCGGTGGGGAAGCGGCCTTATTTTGCGGTGGAACGCATCGACCCGTCAGGGGAAGAAATCACCCTGCATTGCAGCGTGTCGGAAGATGACGACTTTGTGCCCGGTGAGATACTGGTCGCCATCAAAGCGGCCTACAGCGCGATCAACAAGGTCTGGAAACCCTCTGACTTTCCGGGACTATCCGGCATTACGGAAATTGAGGATATGACCTACGCCGACACACAAGACGCCATAGACGTGTATGAAGCGGTCGAAAACTTTCACCAGTTGTTGGTCATTCACATAGCCGATACGTCCAAGGCCGCCGTGATCAGCGGCATCAGAGTGCTGGAAACCAACGACGTTATATTGTGCGCGCAACCCAACCGGATCTATCACCTTGATGATTCGTGGAGGAGCGGCACATAAGCAACAATCACTTTGCTGCATAACGGCCGGCACGGTCGCGCCGGTGTAAAGCATCCCCGGCTTTTCGCCCGGTGTTCTTTCGAACGTCCGGCGGAAGGCCGGGCTTTCGTTATGGGCCGGAATTGACAAATCGGGCCGCTTGTTGTATAATGAGGCGAACTTTGAAAGGAGCGATACCAAATGGAATTCCGGTATGATACCCAACTGCTTATCGAAGGTTGCCAAATGGACGAAGACGACCTGAATGATTATATTGTAGAAAACTTTGTGGGCGACAGCCTGCTGGTGGTGGGCGACGAAGACGTGATGAAGCTGCACTATCACACCAACACCCCCTGGAAGGTGCTGGAATACTGCGCCACGCTGGGCGAAATTTACGACATTGTGGTGGAGGATATGGACCGCCAGGCCCGGGGCCTGCAGGGCTGATCGTTCCCTTTTATCTGTTAGAAAAGAGGTGGCTGTTATGCCGACCGGAACGCCTGCCCGCACCCGCCATTCCGGGGTGGAACTGCTGCGCATCGTATGTATGCTGCAAATCATCTTTTTGCACGTGGCCGACCACGGCGGCTATACCCACGCCGCCGGGCAGATCGGCGGAGAAAAAGGCCTTATTATGTGGCTGCTGGTGTTTTTGTGCCGGTGCCCGGTGTATGTGTTTTTGCTCATCACCGGCTATTATTCGGCCCAAAGCCAAAGCTTTCACACGGGGCGGCGGCTGGTTAAAACCTACGCCCCCATGCTGTTTTACGCCCTGGCCATTCCGGCGGTGGTGGCGCTCACCGGCGCGGGGAACGTAACGGGCACCGACTGGATCAAAGGCTTTTTCCCGGTGCTGTCCCGCACCTGGTATTTTATGAGCCTGTATTTTTTGGTGGTGCTGCTGGCTCCCTTTCTCAACCGCATGACGGCGGCTTTGACCAAACGGCAGTTTTTGCTGCTGCTGGGCATTTTGTTTTTTATGCTGTGTCTGTGGCAGCCGGCCGCCAAAATCGAACCGATCAACGAAGTCATCGGCATTAAAAAGGTGTTCAATACCGATACGGGCAAAAGCTTATACGATTTTGTGTTCATGTATTTGCTGGGCAGTTATTTGCGCCTGCACCCGCTGCGGCCGGTGCCTCATTTGCGGCTGGCCTGCGTGCTCACCTACGGCGCCTGCACCGCCTTTAACGTGGCGCTGTTATACGCCCTGCCCCAGCAAAACATCGGGTCGGTGTTAAAGTATAACGATAACCCCCTTGTGGTGGTGCAGTGCGTGTGCCTGTTTTTGCTGTTTCACAGCTTCACCTTCCACAACAAATTCGTCAACGCCGTGGCGGCCTGCAGCGGCGGGGTGTATATGATCCACGAACACCCGCTGGTGCGCACCCTGCTGTGGAAAAGCTGGTTCGACCTGTCCCACGCCTCCTTTTACCGGGGGCACGGGCGGTATCTGGTCTATATCGCCGCCATTGTGGTGTGCGTTTACGTGCTGTGCGTAGCCATCGACTGGCTGCGGGGCCGGGGCTTTCAACTGGTGGGCAAGGGCCTGGCGCGGCTGCGCAAGCCCGCCCCCGCCGCACAAAAGGAGTGATCTGTTATGGATCCTAAGGTGAAAAGCGCCGTAACGGCGGTGCGGCTGTCTCGCTGGCTGGGCGGGCCGCTCACCGTGATCGCCTGCGTGTTTTTGGCGCTGTTCGGCCATTATTTCACCTGGCACGACGATCTGGGTCTGCCGGTGTATATCGGGCTGGGCCTGCCGATGCCGGTGGTGATCGTGCTGGTGGCGGCTATCTATCTGGCCTGGTGCTGGCGGCTCATCGTCGCGCATCGCAAGGTGAACGATCTGTTGTTTCGCGACTGCCGGCCCGAACTGTGGCAGCAGGCGGCTATGATGACCATGAACGGCATCGGCATGCGCCGCCGGGAACTGAACGTGGCCGCCGCCGGGTATTATTATATGGGGCAATACGTGACCGCCCGCGGTTACGCCGGGCAACTGGCCGCCGATAGCAAACCCGCCGCCAGGGCGGTGGGCTGGCAGATCTTCGGCACCGCTTCCATCGCCCTGCAGGACGCAGCCGGCGCGCAGGAGGCCTGCCGCCAGTTGGCTATGCTGCAAGCCGCCGCCAAAGGCCGTTTTGCCGAAACGCTGGCGCTGTATCTGGACGGGCTCAACGCCGAACTGGCCGCTTTGCAGGGAGACGTGGCGTCCGCCCGCCGGTTTTATGAATCGTCCCGCCGCCGCATAGCGGCCATGCCCGCGCGCCCTTCTAATCTGGCTACCCTGGTCGAACTGTATGACCGGGGCGAAATGGCCGCGCTGGAAGGGGACGAAGCCGCCGCCGTGGCCGCTTTTTCGCAAGCGCTGCCCCTGGCCGGCACCACCTGCTACCGCGCCCGTATGGAAGCCTATCTGGCCGCCCATCCCCAAGCGTAAAACCATCCGACCGTTTTCCCGAACGGTCGTTTTTTGTTAAAAAGGAGGCTTCGCCCATGAACGCACAACGCAAAGCGACTTTTAAAGCCAAAGCCCACGCGCTGGTAGCCCAAATGGATCTGCTGGAAAAAGCCAATTTACTGCGCTATGATTCCCCCGGCGTGCCGCGGCTGGGCATCCCGGCTTATAACTGGTGGAACGAAGGCCTGCACGGGGTGGCCCGCACGGGCACGGCCACCGTGTTTCCCCAGGCCATCGGGCTGGCCGCCATGTGGGACGAAGCCATGGTAAAGGCCATCGGCCGGGCGGTGGCGACCGAAACCCGGGTAAAGTTCAACGAAAATCAAAAGCAGGGCGTGGTGGGCCGGTATAAGGGCCTCACCTTGTGGAGCCCCAACATCAATCTGTTCCGGGACCCCCGCTGGGGCCGGGGGCAGGAGACCTACGGCGAAGACCCGGTGCTCACCGCCCGCCTGGGGGTGGCCTACATTCAGGGCCTGCAGGGGGACGGCGACTATTGGCAAACCGCCGCCTGCGCCAAGCATTTTGCCGCCCACAGCGGGCCGGAGCAGGGCCGCCACGCCTTTAACGCCGCCGTGAGCCCCAAGGATCTGTTTGAAAGCTATTTGCCCGCTTTTGAAGCGGCCGTCAAGCAAGGGGACGTGGCGGGCGTGATGGGCGCCTACAACCGGCTTAACAGAGAAGTGTGCTGCGGCAACCGTTGGCTGCTGCAGGACCTGCTGCGCCGGCAATGGGGCTTCAGCGGCTACGTGGTGTCTGACTGCGGCGCCATCGCCGATTTTCATAACCATCACAAGGTGACCCGCACCCCCGCCGAATCGGCCGCCAAGGCGGTGGCCGCCGGGTGCGATATCAACTGCGGCGACGTTTACGTGCAGCTGGTGCGGGCGGTGGAACAGGGACTGGTGGACGAAGCCGCCCTCACCGCCGCCGCCGAGCGGGCGCTTACCGTGCGGCTGGCGCTGGGCCTGCTGGCGGAAGAGCCGCCCTTTGCCGATTTGGATTACGACCTGCTGGATTGCCCGGCCCACCGGGAACTGGCGCTGGAAGCCGCCCGCCGCAGCGCCGTGCTGCTAAAAAACAACGGCCTGCTGCCGCTGGATGTGAACAAACTCACCTCGTTGGCGGTCATTGGCCCCAACGCCCGCAACGTGGAAGCCCTGCACGGCAATTATAACGGCGTCGCTTCCCAATACGTTACCCTGCTGGACGGCATTATGAACGCCTGCGGCGACCGGGTGCGGGTGCGCTATGCCCGGGGCTGTCATTCTTATTTGACGCCCGAAACCGACCCCGGCGAAGCCGAACAGCAATCGCAGGCCGAAGCGGTGGCCGCCGCTGCCCACAGCGACGCGGTGATTTTATGCCTGGGGCTGGACCCCACTTTTGAAGGGGAAGAGGGAGACGCTTCCAACCCTTACGGCGCGGGGGACCGGAAAACCCTGGCTCTGCCGGAGCCCCAACAGCGGCTGGTGCGGGCCGTTGCCGCGCTGGGCAAGCCCACGGTGGTGGTGCTGTGCGCCGGCGGCGCGGTGGATCTGCGGTATGAAGACGAACATTTTGACGCGATTTTAGACGTGTTTTATCCCGGCGGCCGGGGCGGGCAGGCGGTGGCCGACCTGCTGTTTGGCAAAGCCAGTCCCGGCGGCTGTTTGCCCGTTACCTTTTATCAAAGCGACGCCCAACTGCCTCCGTTTGAAGACTACGCTATGGCGGGGCGCACCTACCGGTATTTTACGGGAAAGGCGCTGTATCCCTTCGGCTTCGGCCTTGCCTACGGCCGGGCGGAACTCACGGCGGCCGCCTGCACACCGCTGGCCGACGGCACCGCCCGGGTGACCGCCACGGTGCGCAATCCAAGCCGCTGGCCTCTGCGCCCGCTGGTGCAGGTGTACGGCAAGCCCGACCATTCGCCGCTGGCGCCCCCCAACCCCAGTTTGTGGGCCTTTGGGCGGGCGGAACTGGCGCCCGGGCAGGAAACGACTCTGACTCTCACCCTGCCGGCGGCGGCCTTTACGGTGGTGGACCACACCGGCGCCCGCGTAACGGACGATGACAGTTTTACCGTGTATGTGGGTTTGTGCGGACCGGACCCCCGCAGCGCGGCGCTCACCGGCCACACCCCGGTGGTTTGCCGGGTGGCGCGGCCCCGCTAAAACCCTTGTGCAAATTCTACAAAAGTATTTTTCACCCGCGTCTTTTTTAAAACAATCTTACATTTTGTTGGTGAAATTGCCTAAACTGCGCCCGAAAAGTTTAGTAAAACAGCAATATTGCAATTCGGGTGGAAATTTGGTATAGTATATGGGCAACAAGAGCGCCTATTTTACTGTTTACGGAGGTTGTAACTATATGGCAAGCTTATCTCTCAGAAATATCGGCAAAACCTATCCTGGCGGCGTTACCGCCGTTTCCGATTTCAACCTGGAAATCAAGGATAAGGAATTCATCATTCTGGTTGGTCCGTCCGGCTGCGGCAAATCCACCACCCTGCGCATGATCGCCGGCCTGGAAGAGATCACCGAAGGCGAACTGTACATCGGCGACCGGCTGGTGAACGACGTGGCCCCCAAAGACCGCGACATCGCCATGGTGTTCCAAAACTATGCGCTGTATCCTCACATGACCGTGTTCGGCAACATGGCCTTCGGTTTGAAACTGCGCAAAATGCCTAAAGAAGAAATCAAGCGCCGGGTTGAAGAAGCCGGTCGCATTCTGGATATTTCCCACCTGCTGGACCGCAAGCCCAAGGCGCTGTCCGGCGGCCAGCGGCAACGTGTGGCGCTGGGCCGTGCCATCGTGCGCGATCCCGCCGTGTTCCTGCTGGACGAACCTCTGTCTAACCTGGACGCCAAACTGCGCGCCCAAATGCGCACCGAGCTTTCCAAACTGCACCAAAGCCTGGGCACCACCTTTATTTACGTTACCCACGACCAGACCGAAGCCATGACCATGGCCGACCGCATCGTGGTTATGAAAGACGGTTACATTCAACAGGTGGATACGCCGCAGCATCTGTACGATCTGCCCTGCAACTCCTTTGTGGCCGGCTTTATCGGTTCGCCGCAAATGAACTTTATCGATTCCGTTCTGCGCAAGGCCGAAGACGGCAGCTTTTATGTGGAATACGGTTCGGAAGATACCAAACGCACCAAGGGCGTTAAGTTCCGCATTAAACTGCCCGCCACCAAAAATAAAGACGGCCGGCTGGAACAATATGTGGACAAAGAGATCATCATGGGCATCCGTCCCGAACATATTCACGATGAAGAAATGTTCATGACCACCATGACCGACGGCATTGTGAAGGCCAAGGTGGAAGTGACCGAACTTATGGGCGCCGAAACCTATCTGTATCTCAACAGTGAAGGCCACAGCCTCACCGCCCGGGTGGATCCTTCCTCCACCGCCCGTCCCGGCGACGATATCGAAATCACCATGGATACTTCCAAGATCCATCTGTTCGATAAAGAAACCGAAAAAACCATCACCAACTGATCTTCGCGTTTGTGCCAAGGCCGAATCCCGTGTGCCGGGCGTTCGGCCTTCGCTTTCACATCAACAACGAAAGGAATGAACCGGTATGAAGTGCCCCTATTGCGGTTTTGAAGAAAGCAAAGTCATCGACTCCCGTCCCACCGACGAGGGGGAGCGCATCCGCCGCCGGCGGGAATGCCTGCAGTGCCAAAAACGGTTTACCACCTATGAAGTGATCGAAAGCCTGCCCATTATTGTGGTGAAAAAAGACAAATCCCGCGAGCAGTTCGACCGGAACAAGCTCATCAACAGCATGCTGCGGGCCTGCGAAAAGCGCACCGTTTCGGTGGAAGCGGTGGAGCAGGCGGTAGACGCCATTGAAGCCAGCCTGCAAAACACGCTGGACCGGGAAGTTTCTTCCATGCAAATCGGCGAACTGGCCATGGAACAGCTCAAAAAGCTGGACGAAGTGGCCTACGTCCGCTTTGCTTCGGTTTACCGGCAGTTCCGCGATATCAACACCTTTATGGATGAATTGAGCAAGCTGCTGTCTGACAAAAAATAAACCCTTTCCCAACCGGTTCGCCGCCCTTTTGCCCCGCGCAAAAGGGCGGCTTTGTTGTGGACTGCGGGCGTTTGCCCTCTTTACGCGGGCGAAGAAACGTGGTATAATAACCATATCTTACAAAACCGGGAGGGCGGCTTTATGGAGAACCCCAAATTGCATGAACTGCTGCAAAAAGCGCTGGCGCTGCCGCTGGACCCCGGCGTATATATCATGTATAACGCCCGCGGCGTTGTGATTTATGTGGGCAAGGCCAAGGCCTTAAAAAACCGGGTGTGCCAATATTTCCGCGCCGGGTCGGACCACGCCCCCAAGGTGGCCCGCATGGTGGCCAATGTGGACCGGTTTGAATACATTGTGTGCGGCAGCGAGTTTGAAGCCCTGGTGCTGGAAGCGTCGCTCATCAAGCAATATCAGCCTAAATATAACATTTTGCTAAAGGACGATAAGGGCTATCACTATATTCGCGTCAGCCCCTATCCCTGGCGGCGCATTGCCGCCGTTAAGCAGGTGGAAGAAGACGGCGCCCGCTATCTGGGCCCCTATTATTCCGGTTATGTGGTGGGCCAGTCGGTAGACCAGGCCTGCAAAATTTTCGGCCTGCCCACCTGCAACCGGCGCTTTCCGCAAGATATCGGCAAGGGCCGGCCCTGCCTGAACCGGTCCATCGGCATTTGCAGCGGCCCCTGCACCGGCCGGGTGCCGTTGGCAGACTATGAAGAATCGGTAGACCGGGCGCTGGCCTTTTTGAACGGGGGCCAGCGGGAAGCGGTGCGCCAGCTGCAGGCGGATATGGAGCAGGCGTCCGAAGCGTTGCAGTTTGAAAAAGCCGCCCGCCTGCGAGACCGGATCAACGCCATTAAAAAAATGGCCGACAAGCAAACCATCGTGTCGGCCGGGGTGAAGGACCAGGACGTGATCGCCTATGCCGCCACCCCGGAAAAAGGCTGTTTTGAAGTGTTTCATTTCACCAACGGCAGCCTGTCTGACCGGGCCCATTATTTTGTGGAACCGGAAGGCGACGAAGATCCGCTGGGCGCCTTTATTCTGCAATACTATTGGCAGGACCATCCCGTGCCCGCCCAAATTACCCTGCACCGCCTGCCGGCCGACGCCGACCGGCTGGCCGAATGGCTGCGGGCCAAGCGGGGCAAAGCCGTGCGCCTGCATGTGCCCGAACGGGGGGATCAGCGCCAGCTGGTAGAAATGTGCCTTTCCAACGCGGAAGAACGGCTCATCAACACCGCCGGCCGCAAAAGCCGGGAAGAATCAGCCCTGGAAGAACTGGCCGCTCTGCTGCGCCTGCCGGCGCCGCCCCGGCGCATCGAATCCTATGATATTTCTCACACCGCCGGCGACGAAATGGTGGCCGGCATGGTGGTGTTTGCCGGCGCCCGCCCCAGCAAGCGGGACTACCGGCAATTCAAGGTGCGCCACACCTTCGGCATGGACGATACCGCTTCTATGGCCGAGGTGGTGGCCCGCCGCATGGAAGAATATCACCAAGCCGCCCAACAGGGCAAAACCGACGGTTTCGGCGCTCTGCCCGACCTGATTTTGCTGGACGGCGGCCTGGGCCAGCTGCACGCTGTGCTGCCCGTGCTGGCGGCCGCCGGCGTGCAGGTGCCCACCTTTGGCATGGTGAAAGACAGCCGCCACCACACCCGCGCCATCGTGGGGGCGCAAGGGGAAATCGAAATCAAAGCCAACCGCAGTGTGTTTGCCTTCGTTTCGGGCATACAAGACGAGGTGCACCGTTTCGCCATCACCTTTCACCGCAAGCGGTCGTCCGGCCGGCTCACCCGGTCCACTTTGCTGGCCATTCCCGGGGTGGGGCCCAAGCGGGCGGCGGCGCTGCTTAAAACCCTGGGCAGCGTGCAGGCGGTGGCCGCCGCCGACGAAGAACAGCTGCAAACCGTGCCGGGCATGAACCGGGCCGCCGCGGCGGCGGTGTGGGCCCATTATCACGGCGCCGAAAATTCGTGACAGGCGGGGGATTTTACCCGTTTTCAAAATTTATGGTTGACATCTTTGCGGTTTAATGTCATAATAAACGTGTATATTTTGAACGATCCGGTCGGGGGGCGCCAGCATGCGTGTCATCACAGGATCGGCCCGCGGCCGCCAGCTTATCACGCTTAAAGGGGACGCTACCCGCCCCACCACCCAACGGGTGAAAGAAGCGGTGTTTTCCGCCATTCAGTTTGAAATTGAAGGCCGCCGTGTGCTGGACCTGTTTGCCGGCAGCGGCCAAATGGGTATAGAGGCTTTGTCTCGCGGGGCGGCTCACGCCCTGTTTGTGGACGCGGCACGCCCGGCGGTGGAGGTTATCCGCCGCAACCTGGCCCACACCGGCCTGCAGCAAAAAGCCACCGTGCTGTGCCGGCAGGCGGAAGGCGCTTTGCTTGGCTTGCGGGAGCCGGTGGATCTGGTGTTTTTAGACCCGCCCTACGGTCTGGATCTGCTACCCCAAACGCTGGCCCGGCTGCAGCCTCATTTGTCCCCCTATGCCACGGTGGTGTGCGAACACGCGGCCGACCAAACCCTGCCCGAATCCTTCGGCACCTGGGTGTGCGGGCCGGCCCGCCGTTACAGCGGCGTGGGCGTGACCATTTACAGAAGCAGGTGACCCTATTGAAACCGATGATCGCCGTGTGTCCCGGCAGTTTTGATCCCATAACCTGCGGCCATCTGGATATTATCCGCCGAGCCGCCAAAATGTTCCAGCAGGTGATCGTGGTGGTTATGGTCAATTCCACCAAGCACCCCCTGTTTTCGGGCGACGAGCGGGTGGAAATGATCCGCCGTTCGGTGGCCGACCTGCCCAACGTGCGGGTAGACCGGTATGACGGCCTGCTGGCCGATTATATGCGCCGCGAAGGCGCAACCGCCATTGTTAAGGGCTTACGCGCCGTTTCGGATTTTGAATATGAATTCCAAATGGCGCTCACCAATAAAAAACTGTGCCCCGAGGCTGAAACGGTCTTTTTAACGGCCGACGCGCAAAATATGTATCTCAGTTCCAGCGTGGTCAAATCGGTGGGCAGTGCCGGCGGCGATATTCGGGATTTTGTACCGTCGGCGGTATGGCAAGATATTATTCAACGGTTAAATAGAAAGGAAGACGAACATGAACATTGAAGAATACCTGGATCAGTTGGACGATATGCTGGAAAAAGGCTGGAGTTTCCCCGGCGGCCGCCGCGTGGTAGACGTGGAGAAGATCCGCAATCTGGTAGACGATATCCGCCTGAGCATCCCAACCGAAATCAAGCAGGCCAAAGGCATCGTGTCTGACCGGGCGGATATTATCACCACAGCCAAACGGGAAGCCGAAGGCATTATCAAGGGCGCCGAAGAACGGGCCCGCGCTATGGTGGCCCAGGAAGAGATCACCAAACTGGCCCAAACCAAGGCCCACGAGATCATTGCCCAGGCCCAGGCCAAAAGCCGGGATATGCGCAAAGCCGCCCAGGACTTTGTGGACGATCTGATGCGCCGTTCGGACGAAAGCCTCACCCAGAATCTGTCGGATCTGCGCAAAACCCGGGCTTCCCTGCGGCAAACCATCCCCGCCGTGCAGGCCCAGCCCGCCCCCGCCGAAGACGCGGAATAAGCATAGGCGCAAACCCGTAAAACGGTATACGAATCCCCCGGAACGGAAGTTTTTCCGCCCCGGGGGGTTTTGTTGCAAAATGAACGATTTGATTTAAATCAACCGGTTTTCCGCGTTTTCATGCGTGCAATACGAGGTGCCAAGGAAGGCTTTTGAGGGACGCAAATGGGAGAGTGGCAAAGCCACCACGCTGCAACCCGCTGTACGCCTCCCCTGTGCAAGGGGAGGTGGTTTGGGGGCGCAAGCTCCCAAAGCGGAGGGGTTGTCTTCACGAGATTGATCCGCGCCCGCCACTCCCGGCAAAACGCCGGTGCTTAACTGCTACCACATGGTGACCGCCCCTATTATCGTTGCTCGCCCTCTCATTTTGCACGGGTCGTTTTGAAAAACTGCCCGAAAATAGGCGATTTTGGTTAACATAAACCCACTTTTTCGGTTTTCATGCGTGCAAGGCGAAGGGCGACGGAAGGAAGACTTGGGTGAAACTGGGAGTGAGGTGAAGCGTACCCAAGCACGATAGGCCCGCATTTTATGTGTCGCCCCCTTTTTAGAATTTTCAACCCCCTCGTTTTGCACGGGTGAAATTGAAAAACCGCCTCAAAATGGGCGATTTTGGTTTACATAAATCCGGTTTTCCGTTTCCATGCGTGCAAAATAAAAGAGCAAAGGACCTAAATCGGGAAAACGGCCGGGGCGAGCCGCTGGAATTCTGCTGCCGCGTTGTCGGGTGTAAAGCGTTCGTTAATGTTATCAACAACTTATTGATAATTGACGTACTAATTTCGAATGATATAATGGAGACGTAAGCTTACAAAGAGATTTTTTGAAAGGAGAAACAAAAATGAACGTTAAAATAGGTACAATAATCAAAAAACTAAGAAAAGAACAAAAAGCAACTCAAGATGATTTGGCTGCGGCGATAGGAGTGACCCCGCAGGCGATCTCAAGGTGGGAAGGAGAAAGCGGATATCCCGACATCGAACTTTTGCCCGCGATCGCCGATTTCTTCGCCGTGAGTATTGATGAACTGATCGGCTACCGGAAATCTGAGCGGGAGGAAAAGCTCAACCGTATTCACAAA
>CADBNN010000100.1 GCA_902796075.1 Oscillospiraceae bacterium
AGGGGCTCAAAAACCTGCTGGCGGCGCTGGTGGAACAGGCCAAGGCCAACACCCAAACCATCATGCCCGGTTACACCCACCTGCAGCGGGCCCAGCCCGTTACCTTTGCCCACCACCTGATGGCCTACGCCATGATGTTCACCCGGGATATCGACCGGCTGGCCGACGCGGTGGCCCGCATGAACGTGAGCCCGCTCGGGTGCTGTGCGCTGGCGGGCACCACCTATCCTACCAACCGCGATATGACGGCCGAAGCCTTGGGCTTTCACGGTATCGCCCTGAACAGTATCGACGGCGTTTCCGACCGGGACTTTTGCGTGGAACTGCTGGCCGCCTTTGCGCTGATCATGACCCATCTCTCCCGCCTGGCGGAAGAGATCGTGCTGTGGGCTTCGTGGGAATTTCGCTTTGTGGAACTCAGCGACGCCTACACCACCGGCTCTTCCATTATGCCCCAAAAGAAAAACGCCGACATGGCGGAACTCACCCGGGGCAAAACCGGCCGGGTATACGGCGATCTGATGGCCATGCTCACGGTGTTAAAGGGCCTGCCCCTGGCGTATAACAAAGACCTGCAGGAAGACAAAGAAGCCGTGTTTGACGGGCTGGAAACGGTTACGCAATGCCTGGCCGTTATGGCCCCCATGGTGGCCACCATGCAGGTGAACGCGCCCGCCATGCTGGCGGCGGCGGGGGAGGGCTTTATCAACGCCACCGACCTTGCCGACTATCTCACCGGCAAGGGCATGCCCTTCCGGGACGCCTATAAACTGGTGGGGCAGATCGTGGCCGAATGCATCGCCACCCACCACACGCTGGAAACCCTGCCCCCGGAGGCCTACCGACGATTTAGCCCCCTGTTCGGGCCCGACCTGCCCGACGCCATCAACCTGCAAAACTGCGTGGCCCGGCGCACCTCCGCCGGCGGCACCGCACCAAGCCAACTGGCGCAGCAATTCGCATTTGTTGCGCATTACATAGAATCATAAATCAAAACATGATAACATAAAAAAAGGAGTTATTACCATGAAAAAGTTTGCTAAAATCGTATCCCTTGTGTTAGCCCTCACCCTGTGCGCCGCGTTTGCGGGCTGCGCCCAATCGTCGGGCGGCAACCAACCCGCCGCCGCCAACTTCACCACCGTAAACCCCGGCAAGCTCACCATTTCCACCAGCCCCGACTTCCCGCCCTTTGAATATACCGACGACAACGGCAAAGTGGTGGGCATTGAGCCCGAGATCATGGAACTCATCTGCGACAAACTGGGTCTGGAACTGCAAATCGACGCCATGGATTTTGACAGTGCCCTGCTGGCCGCCCAAAACGGCAAAAGCGACGCGGTGGTATCCGGCGTTACGGTAAAAGAAGACCGGAAACTGATTTTTGACTTTACCGACAGCTACACCACCATCACCCAAGCCATCGTGTGCAAACAAGACGCCGGCATTACCATGGAAAACCTGGGCCAATACAGCATCGGCGTGCAAAGCGGCACCACCGGCCAGGAATTTGTGGAAGAAGATTTCGGCAAAGACCACGTGGTGGCCTATGATACCTACAGCCTGGTGTTCCAGGCCCTGCTCAACGGCCAGATCGACTGCATTGTGATGGACGACGCCGTGGCCAAAGCCTACATCGCCCAAAACCAGGGCCTGGTGATGAGCCAAACCACCTACACCCCCGAAAACTACGCATTCGGCTTCCACAAGGGCAATGAAGAACTGAAAAACGCCGTGAACGACGCTTTGAACGAACTCATTGCCGACGGCACCGTGCAAAAGATCATCGATAAGTACATGACCGAATGATCCCGGCCCCGTCAACCATTCATTATCCGTGCGAAAAGAGCGGGCCCCGGTCCGCTCTTTTTTACTCAACAAGCCGTAAAAAGGGGGAATTTTTATGGCGGAGCTTTATGAACAGATCAAAGCCCTGCTCACCGCCGGCCAGCCCGTAACGCCCTGGCAGCAGACCTATGTGTATTTTTACCAGGCGTTTATTGAGGCCGACCGCTGGAAGCAGTATCTCAACGGCGTGCTCACCACCTTGTGGGTAACCGCCGCCGCGCTGGTGCTGGGCGTGGTCAACGCCATTTTTCAGGTGTACGTCACGGTCATCCGGGGCACG
>CADBNN010000101.1 GCA_902796075.1 Oscillospiraceae bacterium
TGCTGCACGCCCAGCACCCGGTAGCCCGTGGCGTTGATGGCGGCGGTGAGTTTTTCGGTATCCAGCGGTTGTTCGGAGGTGATGACGGTTTGGCCCTTTTTGTGTGATGAAGTCACCTTTTTCACCGCAAACTCACGGCGCACCGTATCGTTCACGTGGGCTACGCAATGGCCGCACATCATACCTTCTACCTGTACGATCGTTTTTACCATAATCCATCATCCTTTCGGAAAAATTACTTTGTTTGCACGGCCCGCACCTTGTAGCCCTGCGCTTGCACCGCCTCGGCCAGCGCGGCGTCTGTTACAGGGTGAGCCAGCGTAACCAGGGCCTTGCCTTTTTTATAACTCGCTTCCACGCTCTGCACGCCGTCCACCGCCAGCAAAGCGCTCCGTACCCGCTGTTCGCAGTGTTCGCACATCATGCCTTTAACGGTCAGGGTTTTTTGCAGACGGTCAGACGCCTGAGCCGGTTCGCCTTTATGCAGTTTTACCAGATTGAGCCGCAGGGCGTTGGTTACCACGCAAAAACTGGAAAGGCTCATGGCCGCGGCGCCGAACATCGGGTCCATCTGCCAGCCCAGCAGGCTGATGAACGCACCGGCCGCCAGCGGGATGCCGATGACGTTATAAAAGAACGCCCAAAACAGATTTTGCCGGATGTTGCGCAGGGTGGCGCGGCTCAAGCGAATGGCGGCAACAACGTCGGACAGCCGGTTGTTCACCAACACCACGTCGGCCGCTTCGATCGCCACGTCGGTACCCGCGCCGATGGCCACGCCCACGTCGGCCCGGGTGAGCGCCGGCGCGTCGTTCACGCCGTCCCCCACCATCATCACCGGCCCACGCTGCTGCAGGGTGCGCACGGCGGCTTCTTTATCGGCCGGCAACACCTGGGCCACGATCTCGTCTACCCCGGCCGCGGCGCCGATGGCTTGGGCGGTTTCCTGCCGGTCGCCGGTGAGCATGACCACCTGCAGGCCCATGGCCCGCAGCTGCGCCACAGCGGCGGGGCTGTCGGGTTTTATCACGTCCGCCACCGCCATAGCGCCCAACAAAGCGCCGTTATAGGCAAAAAACAAAGGGGTTTTGCCCTGTGCGGCCCAATTGGCTGCCGCTGCAAGGAGTTCTGAGCCAACCGGCGCAAAGCGGCTGATCCATTCCCGGTTGCCGCCGGCCAGCGGCAGCCCGTTATAAACTGCCTGCAGGCCGTTGCCGGGGGCCGCCGCAAAATCGGTGACGGCGGGAACTTCATACCCGGCCGCCTGCCCGTAGGCCAGCACGGCCCGGGCCAGCGGGTGTTCGCTGTTTTTTTCCAACGCGCAGGCCAGCGTGACCAATTCTTGTGAAGAAACGCCTTCGGCCGGCAGCAGATCGGTAACGGCCGGTTGGCCGGCGGTAATGGTACCGGTTTTGTCCAGCGCCACCACACGCACCTTGCCGGCTGCTTCCAGCGAAAGAGCGGTTTTGAACAAAATGCCGTTTTTGGCGCCTACGCCGCCGCCCACCATAATGGCAACGGGCGTGGCCAGCCCCAGGGCGCAGGGGCAACTGATGACCAGCACCGAAACGCCCCGCGCCAATGCAAAGCCCGCCGTTTGGCCCACCAACAGCCATATGGCCGCCGTGAGCAGCGCCAGGCCGATGACCGCGGGCACAAACACGCCCGAAACCCGGTCGGCCAGTTTGGCGATGGGGGCCTTGGTGGCCGCGGCGTCGCTGACCATTTGAATGATTTGCGCCAGGGTGGTGTTCTCCCCCACCCGGGTGGCGCGGCACCGCAAAAAGCCGGATTGATTCAACGTGCCGGCCGAAACCGGGTCGCCGGCCTGTTTATCCACGGGGATCGATTCGCCGGTGAGAGCCGATTCGTTTACGGCGCTGGCGCCATCCAGCACCTGCCCGTCTACGGGAACGGCTTCGCCCGGCCGCACCAAAAACACGTCGCCGGGGCGCACCTGCTCGGCCGCCACGGTCACTTCGGCGCCGTCCCGTTCCAGCGTGGCGGTTTTGGGCGAAAGGTCTAACAACTGCTTGAGCGCATTGGTGGTTTTGCCTTTCGACCGCGCTTCCAGCAATTTGCCCAGGGTGATGAGCGTAACGATCATAGCGGCGGATTCGTAATACAAGGGCATGGTATGCAGATCCACCGCCTCCCCCGCCGCCAGCCGGTCGGCCATGATAAACAGCACCACGGTACTGTAAAGGAATGAGGCGCCGGCGCCCAGCGAAACCAGCGCGTCCATATTGGGCGCCCGGTGCCACAA
>CADBNN010000102.1 GCA_902796075.1 Oscillospiraceae bacterium
CGCCGCCTCTGGCGGCTGATGATGTATCTCCGCTTGCGCTCCGAAATGATGTTGCGTCACTTCGTGCCGCAATGATGCGATGTTTGCTCTATGTGCCCGCAGGCACACATCATTAGCGAAGCGACATCATTGCCGAAGGCAACATCATTTGTCCGACAGGGCAAACATCATTCAAAAAAACGCCTTTTGTCTGGTAGACAAAAGACGTTTTTTTGTTGGTGGAGGCGAGGGGAGTCGTTCTTGCATTTTGCAAAGCAAGCAATGGAGGTATAGGGGCGGGTGCTTTGCAAAATGCTTCGGTCACCGCTTGCAAACGCTCCCCCGGAGCGTTTGCCGCGCTGCGTTCGCCTCCCCTCATGGGGGGCAACGCACCAAACACAAAAAGGCACCCGGTGGGTGCCTTTTGCGTTTGGTGGAGGCGAGGGGAGTCGAACCCCTGTCCGAAAGTCTATTCCTGTAATTTTCTCCGAGCGCAGTTGATCCTTTTACATTCCCTTGCCGCGCCGCCGGTCAACAGGCTGCGTGGTTTGGTAGCCCCCCTGATACACGAAGGCGGGCAGGGACCTTCCCGCCAACGCGTTCACCGCTAATCGACGCCCCGTTTCCGGCCGCGGTACTCCGGAGCGGGACGGCCGCCTAATTAGGCAGCGTAGGCAACTTGCGTGTTGTCGTTTGTTTTAAGGTTGCGGCGTTTTTCGTGTGTCCGCAACACGGCTCGCTTATTGCAGTGCAAAACCCCCGTCGAAACCTTTACGCCCCCGTATGAGGAGAAACGGTGCGTTCCTTCATGGTGCGGTCAATGGCGCGGGCGGCGTCGCGCCGGGCGGCGTCCTCCCGCTTGTCATACAGTTTTTTGCCCCGGCACAGGCCGATTTCCACCTTGACCCGGCCCCGCTTAAAATACACCTGCAGGGGAATGAGGGTGAGGCCTTGCTGTTTGGTAATGCCCAGCAGGCGCATGATCTCCCGCTTGTGCATCAACAGCCGGCGCACCCGGTAGGGGTCCCGGTTAAAAATGTTGCCCTGTTCATAGGGGCTCACGTGCATGCCGTTCACAAACAGTTCGCCGCCGTCGATCGAGCACCAGGCGTCTTTCAAATTCAAAGCGCCTTTGCGGATAGACTTGACTTCGGTGCCGAACAGTTCGATGCCGGCTTCCATTTTTTCTTCGATAAAATAGTCGTGGTAGGCCTTTTTGTGCACGGCCACCACCTTTACCGGTCGGTCGGCCATGGGCCCACCTCCTTTTACTTATAACAGATTGCGGCCTTCCAGCGCGCGGGAAAGGGTCACTTCGTCGGCATACTGCAGGTCGCCCCCCACGGGAATGCCGTAGGCCAGGCGGGTGACTTTTACGTTAAGCGGCTTAAGCAGGCGCGAAACGTACATGGCGGTGGCTTCGCCTTCCACCGTGGGGTTGGTGGCCATGATCACTTCGTCCACTTCGCCGTTGTTCACCCGGGCCAGCAGTTCTTTAATGCGCAGTTGTTCGGGGCCCACCCCGTCCATGGGCGAAATGACCCCGTGCAGCACGTGATACAGCCCGTTATAGTCCCGGGTGCGCTCAAACGCTTCCACGTCACGGGGGTCTTCCACCACGCAAATGGTGCGGCGGTCCCGGTCGGCGGCGGCGCAAACGGGGCACACGTCGCTGTCGGTCAAATTCTGGCACACACTGCAGCAATGGATCTTTTGCCGGGCTTCCACAATGGCGGCGGCAAACTGTTCGGCCTCGCCCTCGGGCAGGTCCAGCACAAAAAAGGCCAACCGCTGGGCGGTTTTGCGGCCAATGCCGGGCAAACGCTCAAACTGTTCCACCAGCCGGGCCAGCGGCGCCGCTTGCAGGGCCGCCATTACAGCAAACCGCCCATGCCGGGCAAATTCAAACTGCCGGTGATTTTTTCCATTTCTTCATTGGCGGTGTTCACAGCTTTTTCCACAGCGCCGTTCACCGCCGCAATGATCATATCCTGCAGCATTTCCACGTCGTCCGGGTCCACGGCTTCGGGCTTGATGGTGATGGACTTGAGAAAGTGCTTGCCGTCCACCGTAACTTCCACCATGCCGCCGGAGGTGGCGGTATATTCCTGTTCTTCCAGCTCGGCCTGCTTGGCGGCGGCGTCCTGCTGCATTTTTTGGGCTTGTTTGAGCATTTGGTTCATGTTGTTGGAACCGCCGTAGCCCTGGGGTAATCTGGCTTTCATAAAAACACTCCTATCGGCATGGGCATGCCGTGTTATTCGGTTTGCGCGTCCAGGTCCACCAAATGGATCTGTTCGGGCAGGGTATCCAACAGCCGGCGCACCGGGTCTGCCGGGGCGGCGGGCTGGGCTTGTTCGGGTTTATAGGGGCCGAGCCGGTAGGTGGCGCCGGTCACTTTTTCAATGGCTTCCCGCACCGACGCCCGGTTTTGGGGCTGGCGGATCAAGTCGATAAACTGGGCCTGGGGCGATCGGATAAGCACCAGATCACCGTTGCAGTAGGCATCCGAATCCGACAGCACCGCCGCCATCATCCGGTTGGTTTTGGCCAGCGCGTCCAGCACGTCGGGCCAGGGAGCAAAGGAAGGATAGGGCGCGCCATCGTTGGCCGCCGGGGTCGGCGACGGGGCTGTCTCTTCGGCCGCCGGGGCTTCCTCCTGCATCGGAGGTTCCTCCGGCAAGGGCGGCTCTTCCGGCAAAGGCCGGCTGTATTTTTCCGCTGCCGCCTGCGAGCGGCGCAAGGCTTCTTGTTCGCTTTCGGCCGCCGGCTTGGCGGGCTTGGGTGTAACATCTGCCGGTTGCGCAGGTGTCGGTTGGGCAGGCGCCGGATGGGCGGCGTTTTGGTCGTTCTGCATCAGTCCGATAAGGGCCATTTCCAGTTCCACCCGCCGGTTGGCGGCGGTTTTCATGCGCTCCATGGCGGTTTGCAGGGTGGTGAGGATATGCAAAACGCGGCCCAGCGAAAACCGTTCGGCCTGGTTCAGCAGGCGGCGCCGGTCGGCGCTGCCGGCCAGCAGATCGCCCCCGTCGGGCACTGCTTTGGCGATCATCAAATTGCGAAAATGGCCGATCATTTGGTCGCACAGCCGGTTCATATCCAGCGATTGGGCGTGCAGCTCGGCCAGCAGGGTCAGCAGATCGGCCAGGCGACCGTCGGCTATGGCGTCGGCCAGGGCAAACAAACTGTCGCTGCCGGCCAGCCCCACCACTTGTTCCACCCGTTGGGTGGTCACGTTTTCCACACCGGCGCACCGGTCTAAAATGGAAAGGGCGTCCCGCATGCCGCCGTCGGCCAGATAGGCGATACGGTCGGCGGCGTCGGGGGTGAGGCCAAAACCCTCCTGCTCGGCCACAAACCGCAGGCGGGCGGCCAGGTCGGCCGTGCCGATGCGGTGAAAATCGAACCGCTGGCAGCGGGAAAGCACCGTGGCAGGCACCTTATGTACTTCGGTGGTGGCCAAAATAAAGATCACATGCTCGGGGGGCTCTTCCAGGGTTTTGAGCAGGGCGTTAAAGGCCCCGGTGGAAAGCATATGCACTTCGTCGATAATATACACCCGGTATTGGCCCACGGCGGGGGTAAAATTCACTTCTTCCCGCAGGGCGCGAATGTTGTCTACCCCGTTGTTGGAGGCGGCGTCTATCTCTTCCACGTCCATCACGGTGCCCGCGTCTATGCCGCGGCACACGTCGCACTGGTTGCAGGGGTTGCCGTCCACCGGGTGCAGGCAGTTAACGGCCTTGGCCAGAATTTTGGCGCAGGAGGTTTTGCCCGTTCCCCGGGAGCCGGTGAACAAATAGGCGTGGGAAAGCCGACCGCTGCGCACTTCATTTTGCAGCGTGGCGGTAATATGCTGCTGGCCCGAAACGTCTGCAAAGGTTTGGGGCCGCCATTTGCGGTACAGCACTTGATACATAAACCGTTGCTCTCCTTTCCTGCAATACAAAACGCGGGGTAGGCCATACACTTCGGAGCACGCACGCACAGACTGACTGCGTCGCACCAAGCAAACCGTTTAATGCTGCTCGGTTCCCCGCCTGACATGGTTCGCGGCGCCCGGTCGCCCAGGGCCCACGCGTGCGCACACCGAAATATATGAATTACCCCGCGCTGCCGGTAAAGCGCAGTTTCAGCGGATCTGCGCCATATCTACGTAATTGTCCTCTTCCGGATCGGAAACGGCGCTGTGTTCAATGGTATCCGAAAGAGAATGCAGCGCGTCGTTCAGTTCCTGCCGCAAGGTGGCAAACAGCGTTTCGGCGGTTTTTAGCACCTCTTGCCGGCCGGCAACGGGCGCCATAGCCTGCTTCACTTCCCGGCCCACCGCTTGTTCCTGCAGCCGGGCTTCCAGCCGGGCCACCTTTTGGGTGAGGGCCTTGTTGCGGGTGTGCAGCAAATTCACGCAATCCACCAAAGCGGTGCTTTGGTCGGTTTCGGCCTGCACGGATTGCAGCTGTTCTTCCAGCGCGTTTACGTGAGACTGCAAGCGGGAGAGTTCTTCCGCGCGCTGCGCGATGACCGCGTTTTTTTCGGCCACGGTTTTGTTCAGGGCGTCCACCTGTTCCCGGGCGGTCTGTTC
>CADBNN010000103.1 GCA_902796075.1 Oscillospiraceae bacterium
AAGAGCAGACGGACATGTTTACGGCGCGTGGTTATACGGAAGTGTGGTATTGAATGATTTTCGGCAATGATGTCGCTTCGCTAATGATGTGTGCCTGCAGGCACATATGGCAAACATCGCATCATTGCGGCACGAAGTGACGCAACATCATTTCGGAGCGCAAGCGGAGATACATCATCAGCCGCTAGAGGCGGCGGCATCATTGACATTTAATCATTTCGGGCTTATAATTGATATATATGAACGAACAAACATACAAACCGATCCAAAACAACTGCGGCGCGATCAGACGTATGCTTATTTCATCAATAAAAACCATAAAAGAAAAGAGCGAATAGAAAATAGAATCCCGACAAATCGGGATTTGCGGAGGGAAATGCGTATGACAAGAACAGCAGATTTCAATGATAATATCGAGATTCTCGGCGCATCCGAAATGGTAGGCTCGGCAATCACTGTCGGCGGTTCATCGGCAACTTGTTCTTCAGTTGTCTTCTGAAAAGAAGATGTAGATTCAATGCTGTTTTCTCAACCGTCAGTTGGGTCATGTTTGCTTTTAAATCTCTTCAAATTTGAGCTATTGTCTGCTATAATTTTATCGACTCAAAAAAAGGAGAATTCATAAAATGAAGGAAACAATGGGACAAATCATCCGTCGGTTGCGTAAAGAGAGGAATCTAACGCAAGAAGAACTGGCAGAGCAGCTAAATATATCTTCACAAGCAATTTCAAAGTGGGAGAATAATACTGCAATGCCGGATATTTCTCAGGTTGTTCCGCTTGCTAAATTGTTCGGTGTATCGACAGATTTTCTTCTCGGTAATGAAACAAGTGTAAGCGCCAGCAAAGATCAGGTAACGTACCCACTATGGGTAATGGGCATTTACAATACTGACGCGCATGCACACTTATATAATTTTTCTGTTGAGCTGATTCCAGTAATTCAGAGAAACATGAGCGAAAAGAGCTTTTTAGATATTGAATATCATCAAAAAAACGATGACGGTAGAGTTGAGGTTACACTCTATTGGATAACCAAGGATGAAGTATTCAATTTCCGTGCAGGGGACAGCGAAGCCTGCAGAAAGGCCACTCTCCGAATTTGCGAGAAAGGAATATATGATCATATAACTTAACCAAACAACAACTGCAGGACGAGATCATGTCTCACGTCCGCCACGGTTTCTGTCGCACCTGTGGCGGCGAGGTAGTGTTCGAAGGTACGCCTGAACAGATCATCGGCTGTAAGGGATTCTAAAACCGGAAGATATCTGAAAGAAATGATATAGACAAATTCAAATTTGTCGGGATAACAAGCGTGTATCATTATGGCGTTTTTAATAAGGTTTACGTATCATTATGGCGCTCTTATACATGAAAGAAACGTCTTTTGTCTTCCGACAAAAGACGTTTTTTCGTTATATTCGGCTTACGCCGCGTTTTATTGCGCGGCAAGGTCGGCAGACGGAAACCGTCCCTTTACAATTCCCCGGGAATATGGTATCATCAAAATAACAAGGAGGCGATCCCATGGGCTATTATATCGGTATCGATCTGGGTACTTCCGCCGTGAAACTGCTGTTGGTGGACGAAGCCGGCGCCATTCTCAACCGGGTGAGCAAGCCCTATCCCCTGCTGTTTCCCCGGCCGGGCTGGGCCGAACAGGAGCCGGCCGCCTGGTGGAACGCCTGCCTGACCGGTTTGCCGGAACTGCTGGCCGGGTTTGACGCGGCCCGGGTGGCCGCCGTGGGCGTGGCCGGCCAAATGCACGGTTTGGTGGCGCTGGACGAGCGGGATCAGGTGATCCGGCCGGCCATTTTGTGGAACGACGGCCGCACCGGCGAAGAAACCGCCTATTTGAACAACACCGTGGGCAAAAACGTGTTGTCGCAACGCACCGGCAACATTGCCTTTGCGGGCTTTACCGCCCCCAAACTGCTGTGGATGCGACGCCACGAGCCGGAAAACTTTGCCCGCATTCGCAAGATCATGCTTCCCAAGGATTACATCAACTATCAACTCACCGGCGTGCACGCCTGCGATTATTCCGACGCTTCCGGCATGCTGCTGTTAGACGTGCAAAACAAGTGCTGGTCGGCCCCCATGCTGGCCGAATGCGGCGTGAGCGAAGCCCAAATGCCCCGCCTGTTTGAAAGTTATGAACCCATCGGCACCCTGAAAGCCGACGTGGCGGCGGCATTGGGTTTGCCGGCCAACGTGCGGGTGGTGGCCGGCGCGGGCGACAACGCCGCGGCCGCCGTGGGCACCGGCACGGTACAAGACGGCGCCTGCAATATTTCGCTTGGCACCAGCGGCACCCTGTTTATTGCGGCCGACGCCTTCGGGGTGGACCCCCGCAACGCTCTGCACGCCTTTGCCCACGCCAACGGGCGGTTTCATTTAATGGGCTGCATGCTGTGCGCCGCCGGGTGCAACCAATGGTTTTGCGGCGATATTCTGCAAACGTCCGACTACGCCGGCGAACAACAGGCCATCGATCCCCAACGGCTGGGCCGCAACCGGGTGTTCTTTTTGCCCTACTTAATGGGTGAGCGCAGTCCCATCAACGATACCGACGCCCGGGGCGCTTTTATCGGCATGTCGATGGATACCACCCGGGCCGATATGGTGCAGGCCGTGCTGGAAGGGGTGGCCTTTGCCCTGCGGGACAGTTTGGAAGTGGCCAAAAGCATCGGCGTGCCTGTCACCCGTTCTCACCTGTGTGGCGGCGGCGCCAAAAGTCCCCTGTGGCAAACCGTGCTGGCCAATGTGCTCAACATTCCCCTCAGCCTGCCCCAAACCGAAGAAGGCCCCGGTTACGGCGCGGCTATGCTGGCCATGGTGGGGTGCGGCGCGTATGACAGCGTGGCCGCCTGCGCCCGGGCGCTGGTGCGCACCGCCAAAACGGTGCAGCCCGACCCGGCCGTCGCCGCCCGGTATGAAGAACGCTACCGGCAGTTTCAGCGCATTTATCCCGCCCTGCGGGATCTGTTTCCCACATTACGATAGGAGTGTGCCGCCTTATGAAAACGTTTTTTGAATCTCTTCCCCCCGTTCGATATGAAGGACCCCAAACCGCCAACCCCCTGGCCTTTCGGTTTTATGACGCCGACCGGGTGATATTGGGCAAACCCATGCGGGAGCATTTGCCCTTTGCCATGGCGTGGTGGCACACCCTGTGCGCCGCCGGCACCGATATGTTCGGCCGGGATACGGCCGATAAATCCTTCGGCGCCGAAAAAGGCACCATGGAACACGCCCGGGCCAAAGTGGACGCCGGCTTTGCCTTTATGCAAAAGCTGGGCATTCGGTATTTTTGTTTTCACGACGTAGACTTAGTGCCCGAAGCCGACGACATAAAAGAAACCAATCGCCGGCTGGACGAAATAAGCGATTATATGCTCACCAAAATGCAGGCTTCCGGCATTCGCTGTTTGTGGGGCACCGCCAATTTGTTCAGCAACCCCCGCTATATGAACGGCGCCGGCACGTCCAACGATCCCGACGTGTTCTGTTTTGCGGCGGCGCAAGTGAAAAAAGCCCTGGACCTGACCGTGAAACTGGGGGGCAAGCATTACCTGTTCTGGGGCGGCCGCGAAGGGTATGAGACCCTGCTGAATACCGACGTGAAGCTGGAGCAGGAAAACATGGCCCGGCTGATGCACCTGGCGGTAGACTACGGCCGCAGCATCGGCTTTGCGGGTGATTTTTATGTGGAGCCCAAACCCAAAGAGCCCATGAAGCATCAATATGATTTTGACGCCGCCACCGCCATCGGCTTTTTGCGGCAATACGGATTAGACAGAGACTTTAAGCTGAACATTGAAGCCAATCACGCCACCCTGGCCGGCCACACCTTTCAGCACGAACTGCGCATAGCATCCATAAACGGCATGCTGGGGTCTATAGACGCCAACCAGGGCGATCTGCTGCTGGGGTGGGATACAGACGAATTCCCCTGCAACGTGTACGACGCCACCCTGTGCATGCTGGAAGTGCTGAAAAACGGCGGCCTGACCGGCGGCTTTAACTTTGACGCCAAAACCCGCCGCCCCTCTTACACGGCGCAAGACCTGGCCCACGCCTTTATTCTGGGCATGGATACCTACGCCCTGGGGCTGATAAAAGCGGCGGCGCTGATAGAAGACGGCCGGCTGGACCGGTTTGTGGCCCAACGCTACGCCGGTTACCAAACCGGGATAGGCGCCAGGATTCGCACCGGCCAAACCACGCTGGCGGAACTGGCGGCCTACGCCGAATCTCTTGGCGCCCCCGCCCTGCCCGAAAGCGGCCGGCAGGAATACTTGGAAAGCGTGGTCAACAGCGTGCTGTTCGGCTGAGCCAACACCAAGCCGGACTTGCATTTCGCCGCAAAATGTGCTATGATGCTGTGGTAATGATATATCATTTTGAAAGGGGCGTTTTTTCATGAGCCACCCGGCGCCTGCTTTGTACAAAACCATTTATGAAAACATCAAAACCCGCATTTTGACCGGCGAATTGGCCGAAAACAGCCGCCTGCCTACCGAAGCGGAACTCATGACCCAATACGGCGTGAGCCGCATTACCGCCAAACGGGCGCTGGACGAATTGCAAAACGACGGGCTCATCCGCCGCCAGCGGGGCAGCGGCAGTTATGTTAACGCACCCCAAACCGGCGGGGACGATCGCTCCCGGCGCCGCATCGGTCTGCTGCTGCCCTCCCCCGCCTGGGATACGATTTCCCACATGGGCATATTGCAGGGCGCCACCGATTACGCCCTGCGCCACAACGGCCGGCTGGTGCTGTTCCATTCCAACCGCAGCGAGCAGGCCGAACAACAGCTGCTGATGCAGGCCTGGACCGACGGCTGCGACGGGGTGCTGTATTACCCCGGGCCGGTGGAAACCGGGCGGGATATTTTGCTGCGCATGGCGGCCTACCGCTACCCGGTGGTGATGCTGGACAAAACCATGGACGGCGTGCCCGTTTCCACCGTGGTGAGCGATAACGCGGGCGGCGCCCGGGCCTTGGGCGACCATTTGCTGGGCCGCGGCTGCCGGCATATTTTATATCTGTCCTCCGGGCCGGACCTGGGCGCCACCATCGGCGACCGGTATTTGGGCCTTTGCCGGGCAGTGGCGGCGGCGGGTCTGCCGGCCGATACGGTGCGCACAGCCGGTTTGTTTGCCGATAAGCAGGACCTGTTTGCCAACGTGGAAAACTATGACGAAGTGGCCATTCGCCGCCTGACCGACCGTCTGCCCGTCTGGTTGGCTCAAGGCGTGGACGCCATATTTGCGCTCAACGACAATCTGGCCGCCCAAATCACGGTGGCCGCCAAAGCGGCCGGTTTGTCTATCCCCGGCGATTTTGCCCTCGCCGGGTTTGACGACGCGACTTACGCGCCCTATACCGCCCCGCCCCTCACCACCGTGCGGCAGGATTTTTACGCTATGGGTCACCGGGCGGCCCGGCAGGTGCTGCGGCAAATCGAAAACCCGGAAACCCCCGTTGACCACGCTGTCATCCCCGCCGCGCTGGTGGTGCGGGAATCCGCTTGAACCCGCTCTTTCAACGCCCCGTGTTATCCCGACACGCGGGCGTTTTTTTGGCAAAAGCCCTTGACAAACCGGCTAACTTGACATATCATTATGGTATCAACTCCGTTATTTGGTATGTCAAAAAAGAAAGAGGTTACGTTATGAAACGATGGATCCCGTTATTGCTGGTTTTGTTGCTGGCGCTGGGCCAACTGGCTGTGCCGGCCGCCGCGGAGCCGGAGCCGGTCAACATTTCCTTCCGCACCATGGACACCACCGCCGGTGTGAACGGCGACGGCGACAAAACCACCGACGCGCGCCGTACCGAAGGCGCCGCATCGGTGAAGTGGCAATATGCAGCCGCTTCCGGCGACGTTCCCTGGTATTATGTGTACTGCGATAATTTTGGAGCCAGCGAAGGTGTGGACATTGCCGGCGCCACCCATATGATCTTCGATCTGTATGTGAGCAATATCGCATACCTGACCTTCACTTCCGGCGACGCGGGCATCAATCTTTCCGACAACAGCGGCGGCTGGAACAACAACGGCGGCCGGGTGTGGAAAGACGAATGGCTTTCTGTGCTGCAAAGCCTGAAAAGCGGCTGGAACCACGTGGTGCTGCCCATCGATTTTACCGATGCCACCGGTTCTAAAGTGTGGGCGTTTCGGGCTTACAACACCAGCGGCAACGCCCCCGCCGGCTTTTATACCATGATGGACGACGTGCGTTTTGTGAACGAAGCCTATTTGAACAGCGAGGATTACGCCGACACGCTGGCGGCCAAAGACGTGATAGCCGCCATCAGTGAAGTTACGGCCGACACGTCGGCCGAAGCAGTGCAGCAGGTCCGGGCCCGGTATGAAGCCCTCACCCCCGCCCAAAAGGAAAAAGTGACCAACGCCGCCGATCTGGACCGGATCGAAAACCTGCCGGCGGTGAATTTGCTGTGGCACGCCTGCGAAGACGGCAATTCGTGGGACACCGAAAAATCTCACGGCTCCCTTTCTTTGTGGAACCAGTCGGCGGTGGGCGACAACTGCGTGCGCATCAACTGCACCGACGAAATGTTCTTTTTCTCCATTTGCCCCTTCGGGCCCCAGGATTTTACCTATGTTACCACGGTGGATTTTTGGTTTTATACCAATGATGAAAACATTTTTCAACACGGCGACTGCGGTTTTCAGCTTTCTTACACCAACGCCTGGCACAGCGGCGGCGTAGGCATTCCCCGCACGGTGCTGCGCGCCCTCACCCTGCAAAAGGGCTGGAACCACCTGGTGCTGCCGTTGGACTTTTCGGCCATGACGGCTGACTGCGACCTGACCAAGATTCAGCGCTTCCGCTTTTTCTCGGTGGGGCTGGAAGCGGACAAACAGTATGAACTGGCTATGGACGAGATCCGCTTTGCCAACCGCAAAGGCATTGAAAACGCCGAATATGTGATCGCCGGTCAGGTGGAGGACGCCATAAACGCCATCGGCACCGTGAACACCTACAGCGGCCCGGCCATTGAAGCCGCCCGCACCGCTTACGACGCTTTGACCGACGCCCGCAAGGCGCTGGTTACCAACTACGCCGTGCTGCAAGCGGCGGAGGCCGCCTTCGAATCCTTACAAGATCAAACGACCGTCACCCTGCCGGACGACATGAAACAAAAACCCGCCCTGCCTGCGGAATCCAAAGTGTGGACCCTTTCGCATTGCGATGAGGAATCGCCTGTTTCGGCCGGCGGCTGTGTGTTGAAAAACGTGGTTTCGGTAGAAGGGGAATCCTTCACCGCCATGCAGGCCCAGGCCGTCAGCAATCCCATTCAGCTCATCGTGAAAGACTCGCTTATGCTGGATCCGGTTGCGGTGGAAGGCTATGCGGCCGAAGACCTGGCGCTGAAAATGCAGTTGTATATTTCCAACACCAAGGCTTTGAAACTGAGCGACGGCCAGATCGAGATCACCTCCTCCGGCCGGGCGGACGACCAGGAACTGCACTGGATGCTGGCCGACGTGCCCCTGCAAAACGGCTGGAACAACGTGTATCTGGAACTGCGCAACGCCGTGCCGGACAAGGGCGAATTGGACCTGAGCAATATTTTGTTTTTCCGGCTGTACGGCTTTTTGAACCAGGACGTGGTGCTGGCGGTGGATGAGATCCGCCTGACCCCCCGCACCATGCCGGAATTTAACGAAGATTTTGCCGATCAGGCGGCGCTGGCCAAGTGGCAAAGCGCAGCCGACCTTACCTGGGACCGGCAGGCCCTTTCCTTCACCGGCAGCGAACCGGTGCAGGTGCAAACGGCGGCCTATGCGCTCAACATTCTGCAGCCCGACCGCACGCCCATTGAATTTACGCTCACCGCCGCGGATCCCGCCGCTCTTGCCGGCGTAACCGTGACCTTGACCGACAGCGCCGGCAAATCCGCCGCCCAAACCCTGACGCCCGGTTTTGACGCCGGCGGCAAAGCCTATTGCATGGCGGTGCCCGCCGATATGCAAGCCGACGCGGGCTTTAGCTTTGAAACCGCCGGCACCGTTACCTTCACCTTTGACCTGCGGGCTCAAACCACCCTGTGGCTGGACGATATCACCACCAAAGTGCGGGCCGAAAAGTATTGGCGCGACTGGGTGTATGATGACACCGCGCAGCCCGGCGATTATTCCTTTGCGGTGATCCCCGACATTCAGGAACTCACCGTAAACCACCCGGATATGCTCACCACCATTATGCAATGGATCGTAGACCACAAACAGTCTGAAAACATCCGTTACGCCATAGACGTGGGCGACGTGACCTGGAACGGCCACGCCGGCAGCACCCGGGAATTCGGCACGGCGGCCCGCGCGTTCAAAAAACTGCAGGACGCGGGCATTGAATATTCCATCGCCTACGGCAATCACGACGTGCAGTCCGGCCGTGACACCACCCTGCTCAACCGCTATTTCCCCTTGTCTAACTACCAAACGTTTGCCTCCTACGGCGGCGTGAAAGAAGAAGGCAAGGTGGACAATATCTTCTTCCGCTTTTCGGTTTACGGCGTGCCCTATCTGGTGCTTTCGCTGGAATTTGATCCTGCCGCCGATACCCTCGCCTGGGCCAACCGTGTGGTGGCAGACCACCCGGACGATAACGTGATCATTTGCGTGCACGGCTATATGAGCATGGTGTACGGCGAACGGCTCACCATCGGCAACACCATTTGGGAAAAGCTGGCCAGCCAGCACGACAATATCTTTATGGTGGTGTGCGGCCACGAATGTGTGGCGGCCGACCCCGGCTCCCTCAACTGGCGGGTAGACAAAGGCGTGAAGGGCAACACGGTGTATCAGGTCATGGCCAACGCCCAGGATATCGACGCGGAACGGGACGGCGTGGGCCTGCTGCTGATGCTGCGCTTTACCAACGGCGGACGCACCGTCAACTTCCATTACTTCTCCCCCTGCCACAACGATTTGGCCTTTAAGCGGGTCAATCAATTTTCCGTCACCCTGCCGGAAGGTCAGTTAAAAGCCGACCCGACCGCCTATGCGCCCGGCTTGGTGGCCGACGCGATCGACGCGCTCACCGGGGACGATCCCGCCGCCGTGGCCGCCGCCCGGGCCGCCTATGAAGCCCTTACCGACGAGCAAAAAGCCATGGTGCCCAACCTGGCCAAGCTGGAAGCGCTGGAAAACAAACCCGCGCCTTCGGTAGCCTATGGCGACGTGAACGGCGACGGCGCCGTTGACGCCAAGGACGCCCTGCTGGTATTGAAAGCCGCCGTGGGCAAAGCCACCCTCACCGCGGATCAGCACGTCCGGGCCGACGTGAACGGCGACAACGCCATTGACGCCAAGGACGCCCTGCTGATACTGAAAAAAGCGGTAATCAAACTGGACCGCTTCCCGGTTGAACAATAAGTCTTCTTCTCCTCTTTTCGGGGTCGGCGCTCTTTGCGGAGTGTCGGCCCTCTTTTTGCACAAAAAAACCGGGCCAGCGGCCCGGTGTAATTTGGTTGTGTGTTATCGGTATTCATCAGGCGCGTCCTCCGACGGCAAACGGTGAAAAAAGCCCGCCGCAAACGGCAACGTGAGCGGCAGCGACAGCACCAGCGCAAGGGGCTGGGCTTCCTGAATGCCCGCCAGGCCCCGCAAGTGAGCCAACACCAGCAAAATGGGAATAAACAGCAATCCGCTGCGCAGCGACGAAAGCAGGGTGGCGCCCAACCGCTTGCCGGTGCTTTGAAACAGCATTTCAGTGGTCATGCAGGCGGGCAGCGCCAAATGGGCCAGCGCCTGCAGCCGCAGGGCCCGGGTGCCGATCTGCACCACCCGGGCGTCGTCCCGGAACAGCGCCACCAGCCGGGGGGCCAGCGCCACCAGCAGGCCGCAGCCCACCACAATAATGGCTTCGGCCACCAGCACGGTAAACCAATACCCTTTGCGCAGGCGGGCGAATTTTTTGGCGCCGTAATTAAAGGCCGAAACGGGCTGAAAGCCCTGCCCCACCCCCAGCGCCACCGAAAAGGCGAAAAACACCACCCGGGATACTATGCTCATGGCGGCCACGGCCGCGTCGCCGTACACGGCGCATTGGGCGTTGAGCAGCACGGTGGTAAAACTGTTGAGCCCCTGCCGCAGCAGGCTGGGAAAACCGGTGGCCATAATGTTGCCCAAAATGGCGGGGGTAACGCGCGCGGCGTTGCGCAGGGTGATTTTGGATTCGGTTTTGCCCCGCAAAAACATGCCCAGCAAAATCAGCCAGCTCACAAACTGGCTCACGGCGGTGGAAAGCCCCGCCCCGGCGATCTTCATATCCAGCCCGAACATCAGAATGGGGTCGCCGATCATGTTCAGCACCGCGCCGGTCATCAAACCGATCATGCCCAGGGCCGCCTTGCCTTCATACCGCAAAAAGTTGTTCATGGTAAGGCTGGAACTCATAAAGGGCGCCGCGATGAGAATGTAGGTGATATAGGTTTTGGCAAAGGGCGCAATGGTGGGGGTGCTGCCCAGCCAAAACACCATGTCGTCTAAAAACAAAAAGCCGAAGGCCATAATGAGCAAGCCGAACCCGAAAGAGGCGAAAAAGCCCACCGACGCGTGCACCGAAGCCTTTTGCCGGTCTTGCGCCCCCAGGGCCCGGGCCAAGATGCTGCCGGCCCCCTGGCCGAACATAAAGCCAAAAGCCTGTATCACGGCCATAAAGCCGAACACTACGCCCACCGCGCCGCTGGCGCTGTTGCCAAACCGGCCCACAAAGGCCGTATCCACCAAATTGTACACGTTGGTGACCACCATGGAAATGATGGCCGGCACCGAAAGGGTCAAAATCAGCCGGGGCACGGGGGTGCGGGTCATTTTATCATATTGTGAAAAGGGCCCTTGCGCTTTCATGGTTTCATCCTTTACAAAGCAAGCGCCCGTTTGCGATCAAACGGGCGGCCGGCGTTTATTTTTTGTGATAGAGTTTTTTGACCTGATACACCGGTTCCATGGTCAGGTCTATGCCCAGTTTTTGAAAGGTTTTTTGGTCTACCGCCGACAAAATGACCGACGAATGGACCTGGCACCCTTTGAGCTTATATAACTGCTGCATGGCCACTTCGGCCGTGGGGTTGGTGGCGGCGCTTATGGTGAGCGCCAGCAAGATCTCATCGGTGTGCAGCCGGGGATTGTGGTTGCCCAAATGGTCCACCTTCAAATGCTGAATGGGTTCGATGATAAAGGGCGAAAGCAGATGGATGCCGTCGTCTATTTTGCCCAGTTTTTTCAGGGCGTTGAGCAGCATGGCCGAAGAAGAGCCCAGCAGTTTGGAGGTTTTGCCGGTAACAATGGTGCCGTCGGGCAGTTCCATGGCGGCGGCGGGTTCCCCCGTTTCGGCCGCTTTTTGGTTGGCGGCGGCCACCACCGGCCGGTCGGCCACGGTCAGGCCGGCCTGCTTCATCAGCAGTTCCAGTTTGCGCACGGCTTCTTCAGTGCCGGTGCCGGTTTTGTGGGCCAGCAGGCCGTTATAATAGCGGCGAATGATCTCGTCCCGGGCGGCGGCCCGCACGGCTTCATCGTCCACAATGCAGTTGCCCGCCATGTTCACGCCCATATCGGTGGGCGAACGGTAGGGCGAAACGCCCAAAATCTTTTCCAGCATGGCGTTTACCACCGGAAAGATCTCCACGTCCCGGTTATAGTTCACGGCGGTGGTGCCGTAGGCTTCCAGATGGAAGGGGTCGATCATGTTCACGTCGTTCAAATCGGCGGTAGCGGCTTCGTAGGCAATGTTCACCGGGTGTTTCAGGGGCAGGTTCCAGATGGGGAAGGTTTCAAACTTGGCGTAACCGGCCGGCACGCCCCGCTTGTAATCATGGTATAACTGGGAAAGGCAGGTGGCCATTTTGCCGCTGCCCGGGCCGGGCGCGGTCACCACGATCAGTTCGCGGCTGGTTTCAATGTATTCGTTTTTGCCGTAGCCTTCGTCGCTTACGATAAAATCCACGTTAGAGGGGTAGCCGGGGATCACGTAATGGCGATATACCTTCACGCCCAGTTTTTCCAGCCGCTGTTGAAAGCTTTCGGCCGCCGGCTGATGGGCAAAGCAAGTGAGCACCACGCTGCCCACAAACAAGCCGATGCCACGGAAGGCGTCGATCAGCCGCAGCACGTCTTCATCGTAGGTAATGCCCAGATCGCCCCGCACCTTGTTTTTTTCAATGGCGGTGGAATTGATCACAATCACGATCTCTGCCTGATCCTTCATTTGCAGCAGCATTTGCAGTTTGCTGTCGGGCTGAAAACCGGGCAGCACGCGGGACGCGTGATAATCGTCAAACAGCTTGCCACCGAATTCCAAATACAACTTGCCGCCGAATTGGGCAATACGCTCCCGAATGTGCTGGGATTGCGTTTGCAGATACCGTTCGTTGTCAAATCCGATCTTTCTCATAGTGAACCCCCCTACAAAGTGCTATTTTACCATTTTTTGCGCCGCATTGCAAGACGAATTTTTGCGGTTTTTGCCACTTTTGCAAGAAAAAAAGCGACACGTGCGGGTCGCTCGTTATAAAGAAGATAGCTGAGTTAAAACTCAGCTATCTTCTTCTCTTTACAAGTTCCATGTGTAACCACATTGTTGACAGATGCACACGGTTTTTTGCTTGTTAATTGCTTTTTGCTTTTTTCTACCAAACACTTTGAATAATAAAGCAGGAAGTGTAAGAAACAACCATTTAAAAGGAATCCACCACCATCCAACGCAAAACCACCAAAAAAATCCATGATGCTTATTCTTAATTACGACTTCATTAACTACTTGAACAGTTACGTTTTGACTTTGACATTTTGGACAATTCATTCTTTTCACCCTTCAATAAAAAATGCGCACAGTTAGAACCGTGCGCCAAAAACGCAGCTCTAACTGTCGCCAAACATGTCACATATACGCAAAATTACGATATGCTTATAAGAGCATGCATTTTTATCAAAAGATAAAAATAGCATGTCGTAAATAATGCGTTAGTATTTACTTGTGACACATTTGGCACTTACATTGTATCATTTTTCAATGCTCCAGTCAAGAAAAACATGTGCTACCTGGCAACATTCGGAGAATGAACACTTTCAGTTATATATAAAAAAACAGATCGAAAGAGATTCCTTCAATCTGTTTTTTTGACTAATCGTAAGAAATGATACTATTGTAAACGTCAAGGCTCGGTGGGGGTGACGGCAGGGGGCGCGTCGTCGGCAGGAAAACGGTTGATCTTGCCCACCGCAAAGCGCAGGATCAGCAAGGCGTCCCGGGCGTCTACCCGGCCGTCGGCATTGCCGTCCGCCACAGGCTTGTCTTCGTCGGCCAGGGCCAGTTTGCCCACCGCCGCCTGCAAAACCAGCAGGGCGTCCCGGGCGTCCACCCGGCCGTCGTCGTTCACGTCGCCGGTGGGCCGCACCCAACGGATCTCATACGGGCCGAAACGGTGAATGGTGACCGAAACGTAGTCTACGCCGTCGGCCGACCACACGCTGCTTTTGGGCAAAGCGCGGCCGGTTTCCGTGTCGATAAAATGCACCCGGCCCACCGGCTCGTCCACCGTGAGCGCCAGCCGCAACGTGACCGGGCCGGGCAACGCCACCGGCCGGCCGGCTTCATCCGTATACGTCACGGTAACGGCCATGCGCTGTTGGGTCGGCTGGCCGCAGGTCACCTGCAAACGACCGGCCGGCAAGGGCGTTGCGTCACCCGGCAAAATCAGGCAGGCGCCGCTGTCCGGGTCGGTTATCACCTGTTCCAGCGGTTCAAAAGCCAGGCCGTTGGCCCGGGCGTACCGTTCGGCGTTTTGGTCCGCGTGGCCCCGCAACACCGGATGCACGGCGGCGGTTTGGCCGCCAAACGCCCCTTCGCCCACCGCGGGATCGCCCAACACGGTGACCGTTTTTAGGGCAACGCAATCGGCAAAGGCGTTGTTTTCTACCTGCACAACGCCGGCCGGCAGGGTGATTTGGTCAAACCCGCACCCGCGAAAAGCCCCCGCGCCAATGGCGGTGAGGGCGGTCATGTCAAAATCCGTCAGCGCGCCGCACCCGGCGAAGGCTTCGGCCGCCGCTTCGCACAACCGGGGCGCGGTCACCGCCTGCAAGCCGGTGCAGGCCGAAAAAGCACCCCGGTCTACAAACTGCACGTTGGCCAGGTCCATGTGTTCAAGCCCGGTGCAGCCGGCAAAGGCATACGCCCCCAGGCTGTTGACCGTGAGGGGCAGCGTAACGGTTTCCAGCGCCCGGCAGCCCGAAAACGCGTAGTCTCCCACGCCGGCGAGCCCGGCGGACAAGGTGACCGAACGCAGGCTTGCACACCCGGCAAAAAACCGGTCGGGCAGGTCGAACATGGGCGGCAATTCCATTGCCTGCAGAGCGGTGCAGCCGGCAAATACGCCGGCGTTCCACACCGTTTGCCCCGTTTGGGGCAAGGTGACGGCGGCAAGCCCCGCGCAGCCGGCAAAAGCGTTTTCGCCCACCGACACGGCGCCGGTCAGGTCTACCGTTTGCAAATTGTCCCGCTCGGCAAAGGCGGCGGGACCCACGGCGGTAACGCTCGCCGGCAGGGTGTAAGCGGCGGCGTCCGGGTCGGTAAAGGCCACCAGCGTTGCGCCGTCTTTGGTCAATACCACCCCGTTGCGGGCGGTAAAAAACTCATTTTGCGGGTCTACCCGCACCCGGTCCACACCCACAAGGGCGCCGCCCGACAAAGTGGCCAAATAGCGTGGCAAAATGAGCCCCGCCAGCCCCGTGCAGCCGGCAAACGCGCCGTCGCCAATGGCGGCCAGCCCGGCGGGCAGCGGCATATCGGTCAAGGCGGCGTTATGGGCAAACGCCCGCTCTTGCACGGCGGTCAACGACCGGGGCAGCGATACCGTCTGCAAAGCGGCGCAGTCGGCAAAAGCTTCGGCCTGCAGGGTGGTAAGGCCCTCGGGCAGGGTGACGGTTTGCAGGTTTTCGCAGCCGCGAAAAGCCCCGTAACCGATGGCGGTAACGGGATAGCCTTCTATCAGCGCAGGCACCGCAAGGTCATAAAGCTCCGCCGGCTGTTCACAGCCGGTAATGACCGCGCGCCCCATGGTGAGGGTGTAGCACAAACCGTCGGCGGTGGTACCGGTGCGTTCGCCGGTGGCCGCGCCGGCAGGCAAACCGCCCCAGCACAGGGCCAGCAGCGCACAGCAAAGCACCGCGCACACCATCCGTTTTTTCATAGCAAACCCTCCTGCGTTCACGGGGACCGTTTATTCCATATAAGCAAATTGTGAAAAGCGCCAGCCGGCTTCGGTTTTAACCAGTTTGTAGGTAAAAGTGCGGGTGGTAAAACCGCTCATGTCCGCCGGCATGGTATAAATGGGATCGCCCGTGTATGCGTCGGCGGCATACAGCGCCGTGGCGGTCCATTGCATTTCGGTTTCGGTGCGGCTGTCCACCGCAAACACGTGGCCGGCGTAGGTCACGTCCGACCCGCCGCCTGCGTCGATCATGCAGGCCCGGTCATCTTCCCCGGCCCGCACACAGCCGTCGGGCGTAAGCAGTTCCTGTTGAATGAGCCGGTCGGTAAACAAGCCCGCCAAATAGGCTTTGCACTGGGTGTAGGTGGAAAAGGACGGATGCACGATGGGATGGCAGGGCATGCCGCCGATGTCATAGGTAACAGACGGATCCACCGTGAAACCGCATTTGGCAAACGCGCCGTAAACGGCATAGGCTTCCAAAAACAAGGCTTGCAGGTCGGGTTCCACCGCCGGCGCGCCCTGGGCGGTAAGGGCCGGGTCGGGTGCCACGTCCACAGCCGGTTCAGAAGCCGGTTCGGACGCCGGCGCCGGCTGAGACGCCGGCTGGCTTGCCGCCGACGGATCGGGACCGGACGCGGACGGCGCGGAAGGCGCCGTTTGGGTGGGCGCCGCAGGGCCGCCCGTGCAAGCGGTGAAACACACCGCCGCCAAGCACAAGCACAGCAACCAACACAAGGCCTGTTTCATAAACGATCCCTCCCTGCGATTACAGCATGTCCCGCAGCACGTCCCGCAAGATCTGCAGACCGGCCAGCAGGTTTTCCTTTTCAATGGTAAGGGGCGGCATCAGCTTCAGCACGGCGTTATCGCGGCCCACCCGCTCCAGCACCAGGCCGTTTTCAAAACAGCGGTGCATCACGGCCGAAGACAGATCGCTGCCGCCCAGCGCCGAAAGGTCTACGCCCCACAGCAGGCCGATGCCCCGGGTGACGATGCCGGCGTGGATGGGTTCGATCTGTTCTTTCATAAAGGCGGCCACGATCTGCTCTTTTTCGGCCACCTGCCGGTCTACCTGTTCGTTCACAAACACTTCCAGCGCGGCTTTGGCCGCCACCAGCGAAAGCTGGTTGCCCCGGAAGGTGCCGGTGTGTTCACCGGGGGTCCACAGGTCCAGTTCCGGCTTCATCAGCAGCAGCGCCATGGGCATGCCGATACCGCCGATAGATTTGGAAACGGTGACCATATCGGGCACGATGCCCGCCCGTTCAAAGGAGAAAAAGTTGCCGCTGCGGCCGCAGCCGGCCTGAATATCGTCAACGACCAACAGCACGTCCTGCCGGTCGCACAGCGCCCGCAGGTTTTGCAGCCAGGTTACGTCAAAGGGATAAATGCCCCCGTCGGCCTGCACCGCTTCCACCACCACGGCGGCGGGTTTTTCCACGCCGGAATGGTCGTCGGTCATCAGCGTTTCCATATAGGCGATGGTGTCCAGTTCCGGGAACATATAGGGCGCGGGAATGTGGGTAACGCCCCCAAGAGGCGTGCCGGCGCCCCCGCGGGAGGCGGCGTCGGTGGTGAGCGCCAACGAGCCCATGGTCATGCCGTGGAAGGCGCCCATGAGGGCAAAAATGTTTTGCCGGCCGGTAACTTTGCGAGCCAGCTTTAAGGCCGCTTCCACCGCATTGGTGCCGGTGGGGCCGCAAAACTGGATCTTATAATCCAGCCCCCGGGGCTGCAGAATGGTGCGTTCAAAACAGTCGATAAAATCCGCCTTGGCAGGGGTGTACATATCCAGCGCGTGAATAATGCCGTCTCCCTGCAAATATTCCATCACCTTGCCCTTGATGTAAGGGTTATTGTGGCCGTAATTGACCCCGCCGGCTCCGCTGAAGAAGTCGATGTAGGTCTTGCCGGCCGTGTCGGTGAGCAGGCAGCCCCGGGCGGTGGCGAACACCGTGGGGAAACTGCGGCAATATGAGCGGACGTTGGATTCATACGTTTCAAACGGTTGTTGCATGACGATTAACTCTCCTAACCTATGCATTTACAGTATTTGCAAGCCGTTTTCCGTTAAACAAAAACCGGAAACGGCGCGTTCGGCATTTTGAATGATGGCTTGGGCAATGGGATCTTCCGCCCGGCGGCGCACCACGTTGCGCAGGTCACGGGCGCCCCGGGTCTTGCCAAAAGCGGCGTCGGCCAGCAGGCCGGGCACGTTTTCATCCCACGTAAGGGTGTAACCTTTATCGGCCAGCGAGCCTTTGAGCTCGGTGAGCATAAGCACGGCGATGCGGGCAAAATCCTCCCGGGTGAGGGGGTGGAAGCACACCACTTCGTCTACCCGGCCGATAAATTCCGGCCGCAAAAAGTCCTTAAGGGCTTTCATGGTTTTTTCATCGCTGAGCGCCTGCTCGTTTTTGCCAAAGCCCAGGCTGGTGCTGCCCACGCTGCTGCCGGCGTTGGTGGTCATCACAATAATGATGTTTTCAAAATTCACCGTGCGGCCCTGGGCGTCGGTAATGCGGCCGTCGTCCAAAATCTGCAGCAAAATGTTCATCACGTCGGGATGGGCTTTTTCAATTTCATCGAACAACAGCACCGAATAGGGCTTGCGGCGCACTTTTTCGGTGAGCTGGCCGGCTTCGTCATACCCCACGTAGCCGGGGGGCGAGCCGATGATGCGGGACGCCGAATGCTTTTCCATAAATTCCGACATATCCAGCCGGATGAGGGTTTCGGGCGAATCGAACAGTTCGTTGGCCAGCACCTTCACCAGTTCGGTTTTGCCCACGCCGGTGGGGCCGGCAAAAATGAAGGACGCGGGCCGGCGGCGGGGACTGATCTGCACCCGGGAACGGCGCACCGCCATGGCCACCAGCGCCACGGCTTCGTCCTGTCCCACGATCTTTTCTTTGAGCCGGTCTTCCAGATCGGCCAGCCGTTTCAGATCCCCCGCCTGGATCTTGGCGGCGGGAATGCCGGTCCACAGTTCGATCACCCGGGCCAGATCCTCTTCGGTCACCCGGTTTTCGGCGGTGGCGGCGGGCTTGAGTTCTTCCGCTTCCAGCATTTTTTGGGAAAGGGAGCTTTTTACGTTGGCAATGCGCTCATAGTCCGCTTCCTGCCCTTCGGCCGGCTGTTCCAGCGCTTCCAGCTGCTGTTCCAGGGCGCGCACGTCCTTTTGCAGCAAAAACAGTTTGTCGGCCGCTTTGTTGCGCAGGGCGGCGCAGGTGCAGGCTTCGTCCAGCAGGTCTATGGCCTTGTCGGGCAAAAACCGGTCGTTGATATACCGTTCCGACAGCGTGACCGCCGCCCGGACGATGCCCGGCGAAACGGTAACGTGATGGAACTGTTCGTAATAATCCCGCACCCCGTCCAGCACGGCAATGGCGTCTTCCACCGAAGGCTCTTCCACCTTAACGGGTTGAAAACGCCGTTCCAGCGCGCTGTCTTTTTCAATATGCTTGCGATATTCGTTAAAGGTGGTGGCGCCGATGACCTGCACCTCGCCCCGGGACAGGGCGGGCTTGAGGATGTTGGCGGCGTTCATGGAGCCTTCACTGTCGCCGGTGCCCACCAGAGAATGGACTTCGTCGATAAACAAAATGATGTTGCCGTCGGCCTTCACTTCGTCTATCAGGCCTTTAATGCGGCTTTCAAACTGGCCCCGGAACTGGGTGCCCGCCACCAGAGCGGTCATATCCAGCAGGTGCAGTTCCTTGTCTGCCAGCTTGGCCGGCACGTTGCCGGCGGCGATTTTAAGGGCCAGCCCTTCGGCAATGGCGGTTTTGCCCACGCCCGGTTCGCCAATGAGGCAGGGATTGTTTTTGGATCGGCGGCACAGGATCTGCACCACCCGGTACAGTTCCCGGTCACGGCCGATGATGCGGTCGATTTTGCCCGCCCGGGCTTTGGCGGTCAGGTCGGTGCAGTACAAGTCCAGATATTTGCGCTTTTTCGGTTTGGGCGCAGCCTGGCCTTTGCCGGTTTTTTTCTCTTCGGCGGGGGCTTCCTTGTTCTGATTCATCATTTCCTGCATAAAGGGAAAAGTGGCCGCCCCGCCGGGGGTAAAGCCTTCGCCGTCCCCGTCTCCGTCTTCATCGCCGCCGAACATTTCCATCATATGGCTCATTTCTTCCGAAGCGGCTTCCAGGTCTTCGTCCGAAAGGTTCATGCGGTTGAGCAGGTCGGTGACCGGCTTGATATTCAATTCCCGCGCGCACTGCAAACACAGGCCCTCGGGGGTGGATTTATCGCCTTCCACACGGGTGATGAACACCACGGCGGGGCGGGTTTTGCAGCGACTGCATAATCTGGGGTTCATTTGGTCTCTCCTTCAAATCGTTCGGTTTCCACGTTATAGGCGCCGGACAAAATGCCCAAAAACACCGGCACGTAGGATATAAGAGCGGCGATCATGGCCGCGCTGCACGCCGCCGCCATGGCCCAGTAGGCCCAGGCCGGCAGCACAACGGCGCACAAGTCGGTTATCACAACGCCGAAAAACACAACGTATAACAGCACGGTGGCAGCCTTGCCCACCCATTTGGACGCGGCCGGCCGGGTGCCCTTTTTATAAAGGATCAGCGCGCCGATGAGCATGATGAGTTCCTTTACCGCCAGCACGCCCATGGCCAGCCACAAAGCCGGGTGCCGCAGGGCAATGCCCAGCGCCACCGCCGCCATGGTAAGCTTGTCGGCAATGGGGTCCAGCACCTTGCCCAGGGTGGAGATCTGGTTGAACCGGCGGGCAATGTAACCGTCCATCATATCGGTAACGCCCGAAAGAGCCAGCAGCACCGCCGCCGCCAAAAACCAGCCACGGCTGTAAGTAACAACAATGGGGGCGATGAGCAGCAGCCGCACCACCGAAAGCAGATTGGGCACCGTGTAAATCGAATCCTTCACAACAAAGGTCTCCTCTCCCCTGCGGGGGCGTCAGCGAAATACCGCCCGCAGCGCCTCGCTTAAATAATAATATATCAGCGAATTTTCCCGGGTGATCTCGGTTACGCCGAACAGGCCGTTGGGGTTGATTTGGGTGGAAAGGTTAAACAGGCCGCACACACCCAGGCTGAGCAGCACGCCGACGACCACCCCCACCAGCGCACCGGCAGCGGCGTTGATGCCTTTGATCACCGGCAGGTCGGCGGTGTGTACCAGCCCTTTGCTGATAAGGGCCAGCACGATCCACAACAGCACAAACAGCAAAATAAAGCACAGCACCCGCAGCAACAGCACCATGGGCGGGCGGATAATATCATTTTTCACGGTGTTGGCGGCGTCGGTCATGGTTTGGCCCGCCACCTTTTGCACCGCTTTGTTTGTATCAAAGGCCAGCAAACGACCCAGGCCGCCGATGACGGTGTCGGCTCCCAGCAGTTTTTCCACCGCCCGTTCGGCCGTTTGCACCGCCGCGTCTTCAAAAGCGGCGTCTACGGTGCGGTTCACGCTTTCGGCAAAAAACATATCATAAGCCCCTTGGGAAGCAGGCGCCGAAAGCACAAAGGCCAGCGCCAGCGCCACCACCACGGTCAAAAAGGACAGCAGCATTTTCACAATGCCCCGCCGAAAACCCACGTAACCCGCCACGGCCACAATGAGCACCAATACGATATCAATGATCCACGTCATATCACGTCATCCTTTCCTGTTGCAGTATACCAGTTTCGCCCCGGTTTTTCAAGGGGTGATCTCGGTCATCACGTCGGATCCCAGCACAATGGCCCGGTTGCCCTTGCACACCAGCGCCCGGCCGTCGTTTGCCAGGGCGGCTTCCTGCCGCAAAACGCCATTGCGGTTATAGAACTGCACCGTTTCGTCCGAAAGCAGACTGATCCATCCGCCCCGGGCGGCCACGGCGATCACCGGCACGGTCACGTCGGCCTGCCCCATCAGGTTCAGGTTGCGGTCCAACACCACCAACTGGTGGTCGCGGGCGTTTTGATACCGCTCCAGCACCAGCACGGCGCCGTCGGCCGACCGGTTGTCAAAACACGCCAGGGTGTTGCCTTCAAACATATAATCCTGCCGCTCGCCCGCTTTGGTCACCGACGACAGCCGATCGGTAAACAGCGCCACGCAGGTGGTGCCTTTCACATCCAGCGAAACGGGCAAACAGCCCCCGTAGGATTCCTCCAGCAGGGTGGTGCCCCGGCGGGTATCAAACAGCAGCAGGTCGGTGACCGCCTGACCGCCCTCCACATGCAGCGCAAACACGGCGGCATACCGCCCGTTGCCCGAAAGGGATACCGCCGTGATCTGGCGGGAGGAGGAGTGCCACACATACCGTTGTTGGCCGGCGGGGGTGTAAACCGTTACATCGGAAACATAGTCACCCGCGCGGGTCACCACGGCAAAGCTGCCGTTATCGGCCACGTCGGCGGTGGTAACGGCGCCCGAAGCCTCCAGCGAAAACAAGGTGCGGGCCCGGTTTTCCATACGCAGGCCCCGGCCGCCCCGGTCATACACCAGCACCCGGGCGGAGCAGCTGCACATGGCCGGGTTGGCAAAGCCGTGCTGGCGGTCAAACAGCAGCCGGCCGTCTGACCGGTATAATTGCAAAGAAGAATCGCCCAGCAGCGCCACGTCGCTGCCCACCGGCAGCATGGTGCGCACGCCGGCCGAAACCGCCACGGGGTATCCATCTCCCGTGCCGGCACCGGCAAACACGGTTTCTACATACTCGGGGATGCTGATGGGCACCAGCGCGTTGATGATGAACAGCGCTGCCACCACCAGGGCCGCCACGCCCACCCAACGGGCGATCTTGCGGCCGCGGCCCCCAAAAATGACCTGCAGGTCCTCCCGGGTAAGCCGCCGCCGGGGCGCGGCTTTCGGTTTTTTCGCCGGCGCCGGATCGGCCGGCGCATGCCTGGTTTGGGGCGCACGTGCCGGGGCAGCCGGCGCTTTGGCCGCCGCTTTGGCCGCCGCCTGCCGCTGTTCCTTTTGGGCCTGGCGGCGGGCGTCCCGTTCCATCTTTTCAGCCATTTTCTGCTCTTGCCGAGCCAACCGGTCCTGTTCTTTTTTGTTGTTTTTCTGGTCCCGTCCCGCGGCGATCACCCGCACCTTGGTGCGTTCCATGGCGGCGCGGCGGGCGTCGGGTCGTTTGTTTTCGTTGGCCATCGTATTGTCCTCTATTCGTAAAATACCCGGTTCAAATACAGTCCTTCCGCCGGAGCGGTGGGACCGGCGTTTTTGCGGCGGCGGCTTTGCACAATGGCGGGAATGCCGTCGGGCGGGATCTTGCCTTCGCTCACCCGCAGCAGCGTGCCCACCATAATGCGCACCATGTTATACAAGAATCCGTCGGCCGTAACGGTAAACCTCACCAGATCCCCCTGCCGTTCCACCCGGGCGTTCATCACGGTGCGGGTCTTGTCTCCTTCTTTGGCCCGCTCGGCGCAAAAAGCGGAAAAATCGTGGGTGCCCACAAAATCCCGGGCGGCCCGGTCCATGGCTTCCACCCGCAGGGGAAACCGGTAATGATAGGCCCGGCCGTGGTAAAACGGATCCCGGTGGGCGCCGTTATAGATCACGTATACATACTCTTTGGCTTTGACCGAATACCGGGCGTGAAAGTCGTTGGGCACCACCCGGCAGGCGGTGGCGGCAATATCGTTGGGCAGACGCCGGTTGACGGCACACACCACCCCGTAGGGGTCCCGGATCAGGTCGCTGTCGAAATGACAGCAATACATATTGGCGTGCACGCCGGCGTCGGTCCGGCTGCAGCCGGTCACACCCGGCCGCTGGGGAAACATCTCGCACAAAGCGTCCTGAATAATGGGCTGGATGGCGCGGGCGTTATCCTGCACCTGCCAGCCGTGGTAGGCGGTGCCCAAATAGCGCAGGGTGAGCAAATATCTCATAACGCGCCCCCCGTAAACAAGGCGTACAGCAGACCGGACGCCATCTGGTTGGCCGCAACGACCGCCCCGAAAACCGCCGCCGTAACGGCGAAGGCCAGCCAATCGCGAGCCGAAAGGTGCAGCTGCCGCATGCGGGTACGGTCTTTGCCGCCGTGGTAACAGCGGCATTCCATGGCGTCGGCCAGTTCGGCCGCCCGCCGGAACGAAGAAATAAGCAAGGGGATGAGCACCGGCACCAGCGCCTTCACCCGCCGCATCAGACCGCCGCTGTCCAGATCGGCCCCGCGGGCCTTTTGGGCGGCCATGATCTTTTCGGTTTCTTCTATCAGAGTGGGAATAAACCGCAGGGCGATGGTCATCATCATAGCCAGGGTGTGCACGTCCAGCCGCAGCAGCGCCAGCGGGGACAGCAGCCGTTCGATGGCGTCGGTGAGCTGGGTGGGAGAAGTGGTATAGGTAAGCAGTGAACTGGTGATGATGAGCAGGCAGATGCGCACCGCCATATACAGCGCCGTGAGCAGACCGCCGGTGGTGATGGTGATTTGCCAAACATGCACCACCACCGTGCCGGAAGACACGTACAGCGCGTTGATGACCGACGTGAGGATGATAATGGGAATAATGGGCTTGAGGGTTTTGAGATAGAGTTTAACGGGCATGCGGGTGAGAGCCACCGCCGCCGCCGTAAACACCACGGTGCAGGCCACCGCCACCGCCACCCGGGCCAAAAAGATGAGCACGATGGCCGCCACGGTGAGCACCACCTTGGCGCGGGGGTCCATGCGATGCACCACACTGTTGCCGGGGTAATATTGACCGAAGGTGATATCGTTAAGCAGGGCGCTCACCTTCTTTCCGCAGGCGCAGGATCTCGGCCGCCGCGTCTTCCACCGTATATAAGCCGGGCGTTACGGCAATGCCCTGCCCGGCCAGACCGTCTAAAATGCGGGTGACGGCGGGCACCGCCAGCGACATACCGGCCAGCGCTTCGCTTTGGGCAAACACCGCCCGGGGGGTATCAAAAAACGCGCGGGTCCCGTGGTCCAACACCAGCACCCGGTGGCTGAGCGCAGCCACGTCTTCCATGTTGTGAGAAACAAACAGCACCGCCGCGCCGCTTTGCCGGTTATAGGCGCGTATCATTTCCAAAATGGTGGCGCGGCCCCGGGGGTCCAGCCCGGCGGTTGGCTCATCCAGAATCAGCACCCGGGGTTCCATGGCCAGCACGCCGGCAATGGCCGCCCGCCGCTTTTCGCCGCCCGAAAGGTCAAAGGGCGACTGGGCAAGCAGTTCTTCCGGCAGGCCTACCACCGCCGCCGCCCGCCGCACCCGCCGGGCGATCTCGTCTTCCGGCAGGTCCATGTTGCGGGGGCCGAAGCCGATATCCTTTTCCACCGTTTCGTCAAACAACTGATATTCGGGATATTGAAACACCAACCCCACCTGAAACCGGCAGGCCCGCATGCGCTTGGGATCGGCAAAAATGTCTTCGCCGTTAAGCAGCACCGTGCCCGATTGGGGCCGCAGCAGGCCGTTGAGCATTTGCACCAGGGTGGATTTGCCCGAACCGGTGTGGCCGATGATCCCCACGATCTCGCCCGCCTCCACAGCAAAGCTCACGCCGCGCACGGCGTGCTTTTCGTAAGGCGTGCCCTGACCGTAGGTATAGCACAGGGAGTTGGCAGATAAAACAGGCATGAGAATAACGATTCCTTTATGATAAGATTTCCGCCAAACGGGCGGTACATTCCGCTTCGGTCAGCGGCAGCGGGTCCAGCGCAAGACCCGCTTCGGCCAGCCGCACGGCCAGTTGGCAGGGCACCGGCAGCGTAAGGCCGGTGGCTTCCAGTTCCCGGGCATGGGCAAACACCTGCCGGGGCGTTCCGTCTAACAGCACCCGGCCCCGTTCCAGCACCACGCACCGGTCGGCCAGGGCGGCTTCTTCCATATAATGGGTAATGAGCACCACCGTCATGCCCCGCTCCCGGTTAAGGCGGCTAACAGTATCCAGCACTTCACGGCGGCCGCGGGGGTCCAGCATGGCGGTGGGTTCATCCAGCACCAGGCACCGGGGGTGCATGGCCAGCACGCCCGCAATGGCCACTCGCTGTTTTTGTCCGCCCGAAAGCCGGCTGGTGGAATGGGTGCGGTATTCATACATATCCACCGCCCGCAGGGCGTCGTCTACCCGCTGCCGGATCTCCTGAGGCGGCACGCCCAGATTTTCGGGGCCGAAGGCCACGTCCTCTTCCACAATGGAGGAAACGATCTGGTTATCCGGATTTTGAAACACCAGCCCCACCCGCTTGCGAATGGCCAGCTGGCTGGCTGCGTCGGCGGTGTTCATACCGTCTGCCAGCACGGCGCCGGCGGTGGGCAGCAGCATGCCGTTGCACATGCGGGCCAGGGTGGATTTGCCCGACCCGTTGTGCCCCAGCACCGCCGTAAAACCGCCCCGTTCCAGCGCAAGGGAAAAATCCTCAAACAGCGGCCGGGCCGGTCGGTCTTCGGCGGCGGCATAGGCAAAATGCATATGGTCAAATTGAATGATGGGGTCCATGCCCGTCCTCCTTATTCCTTATGCCAAATGGCGGTGGCGCCGCAGGGCAGCACCAGGCCGGTGGCCGTGACCGGCAAGCCGATCTCATCACATTGCACGTTGCCCCCCAGTTGGGGCGGCAGCAGTTCGCCCAGCAAATAGCCCATGACCGAAGCCGAAAGGCCGGTGGTGTAGGAATTGATGATCAAAAAACAGCTTTCGGGCGTAAGCAGCCGGCGGCAATCGGTCAGCAGATCATACAGCTTTTCTTCCAGCTGCCACACTTCGCCCCCGGGGCCGCGGCCGTAAGAGGGCGGGTCCAGCAAGATCCCGTCGTAGGTATTGCCCCGGCGGATCTCCCGCTGCACGAATTTTACGCAATCGTCCACCAGCCAGCGCAGCGGCCGGTCGGCCAGGCCGGACAGGACGGCGTTTTCTTTGGCCCAGGCCACCATGCCTTTGGAAGCGTCTACATGCGTAACGGCCGCCCCCGCCGCGGCGCAAGCCAGCGTGGCCCCGCCGGTATAGGCGAATAAATTGAGCACCTTCAGCGGGCGGCCGGCCTGCTGTATGGTGCGGCGGCACCAGTCCCAGTTCACCGCCTGTTCGGGAAACAGCCCCGTGTGCTTAAAACCCATGGGCTTGAGCCCGAAGGTGAGTTCGCCATAGCGAATACGCCAGCTTTCGGGCATGGGGCGCAGCGTTTCCCAATGGCCGCCGCCGGTTTTGCTGCGGTGATAGCGGGCGTGAGCTGTTTGCCAGCGGGGGTCCCGCCGGGGACTGCGCCATAATATTTGGGGGTCGGGCCGGATGAGGATGATGTCGCCCCACCGTTCCAACCGCTCGCCGCCGGAAGTATCCAGCAGTTCATACTCTTTCCAACCGTTTGCCGCGCGCATTATAACAACCGTTCCTTTATGGTGTTCACGATCTCGCCGGCGTAGGCTTCTATCTGCGCCTGGTCGGCGCCTTCCAGCATCACGCGGATTTTGGGTTCGGTGCCCGAAAGGCGCACCAGCACCCGGCCTTCACGGCCCAGCCGGTCTTCTACCGAGCGGATGGTGTCGGCGATCACGGGATCGTCGGCAAACCATTCTTTGGCCTGAGGCGTTACCACTACATTGTGCAGGGTTTGCGGATACACCCGCATGCAGGCGGCCAGCTCTTGCAAAGACCGGCCCTTGCGGCGCATCACGTCCAGCAGCTGCACGCCGGTGAGCTGTCCGTCGCCGGTGGTAGCGTAACGGGTGAAAATAATGTGGCCCGACTGTTCGCCCCCAATGGCAAAGCCGCCCGCCAGCAGGTCCGCCAGCACATACCGGTCGCCCACGGCGGTTTTGCGCACCGCAATGCCGTTTTGTTCGGCAAACTTCCAAAAGCCCATGTTGGTCATCACGGTCACCACGGCGGTGTTGCCGGTCAGCTGGCCACGCTCTTTCATGTCAAGGGCGTGAATGGCGATGAGTTGATCCCCGTCTACCAGCCGGCCGTCGGCGTCCACCGCCAGGCAGCGGTCGGCGTCGCCGTCAAAAGCCAGACCGCAGTCCAGCCCGTGGGTCTTCACAAAATCCGTAAGGCCGGTCATGCAGGTGGAGCCGCATTCCCGGTTGATGTTGACCCCGTCGGGGGTGTTGTTGAGCAAAAACACGGTGGCGCCCAACCGGGTAAAAATGGCTTCGGCCGTGGCGGAAGCCGACCCGTTGGCACAGTCCAGCGCCACCCGCAGGCCGTCCAGCCGGCCGTCCACAGAGGCCGCCACGTGGTCAATATACGCCTGCACGGCGTCGGGGTCGCGGGTAATGCGGCCCACACCGCCGGCGGTGGGCAGTTCGTCCTTGTGCACGCCCTGGCGCACAATGGCTTCTATTTTGTCTTCCAGCGCGTCCGACAGCTTGTAGCCGGTGCTGCTGAACAGCTTAATGCCGTTGTATTCGCAGGGGTTGTGCGACGCCGAGATCATCACCCCGGCGTCACAGCCCAAATGCTGCACCAAAAAGGCCACGGCGGGGGTGGGCACCACGCCCACCTGCACCACGTCGGCGCCCACCGAACACAGGCCGGCGCTGAGCGCCGCTTCCAGCATTTGGGAGGAAATGCGGGTATCGTAACCGATCAGCACCCGGGGCCGCCGGTGAGCCGAAGCCCCCGCCAGCACCTGGGCCGCCGCCCGGCCGATGTTCATTGCCAGTTCACAACTCAAATCGCCGTTGGCAATGCCGCGGGCGCCGTCGGTTCCGAATAAACGTGCCATAAATGATCCATACTCCTTAATGCGCTTAAAATATCGATTGCTGGGGATCGTTTTCCGCCGGCCGCGGCAGACCCAGATGGTCGTAAGCCGCCGGGGTGACCACCCGCCCGCGGGAGGTGCGGGCCAAAAAACCCAACTGCATCAGATAGGGCTCGCACACGTCTTCTATGGTGACCGCCTCTTCCCCCAGCGAAGCCGCCAGGGTTTCCAGCCCCACGGGGCCGCCGCCGTAATGGCGGATCATGGTGCCAAGCAGCCGGCGGTCAAAATCGTCCAGCCCCAGTTCGTCTATTTCAAAGCGGGACAAAGCGTCCTGCGCCACCGCCAGGTCGATCACGCCGCCGTGCATCACCTGGGCCACGTCCCGCACCCGCTTTAACAGCCGGTTGGCGATGCGGGGGGTGCCGCGGGACCGGGAGGCAATCTCCAGCGCCCCTTCCCGATCGATATCGATATGCAGAATGCCCGCCGAACGGGTGACGATCTGCGCCAGTTCTTCGGGGGTATACAGCTCCAGCCGCAAAATCACGCCGAACCGGTCCCGCAGGGGGGCGGTGAGCTGGCCCGACCGGGTGGTGGCGCCGATGAGAGTGAAATGGGGCAGATCCAGCCGGATGGAACGGGCGGCGGGGCCTTTGCCGATGATGATATCGACCGAAAAATCCTCCATGGCGGGATACAAAATCTCTTCCACGTTGCGGGACAGCCGGTGGATCTCGTCGATAAACAGCACGTCGCCTTCGTTCAAGTTGGTGAGCAACGCCGCCAGGTCGCCCTGCTTTTCAATGGCCGGGCCGGAGGTGATGCGGATGTTGACCCCCATTTCGTTGGCGATAATGGCCGAAAGAGTGGTTTTGCCCAGGCCGGGCGGGCCGTGCAGCAGCACGTGGTCCAGCGATTCGTGCCGGCCTTTGGCCGCTTCAATGTAAATGGAAAGGTTTTCTTTGGCCTTTTCCTGGCCGATGTATTCCGCCAGGGTGCGGGGCCGCAGCGAGGTTTCCAGATCGGCGTCGCCGGGGGTAAATTCCGGCGCTACGATGCGGTTTTCAAAATCCAGGTCCGTATCAAACATCCGTCTGCCTCCTTAAAATTTGCCCAGCGTCTTAAGCGCCTGCTTGATCAGTTGATCGGCGGGCAAGGCCGAATCCAGCCGCCCCACCGCCAGCGAGGCTTCCGACCGGCTGTAGCCGAAACTGACCAGTGCTTCCACCGCGTCGGCCGCGTTGCCGGACGCGTTGGCGGCGCCGGCGGCTTCCACCTCTTCCAGCACGCCGCCGGCGGCAAAGCCGCCCACTTTATCTTTTAATTCCAGCACCACCCGCTGGGCGATCTTGGCGCCCACACCGGGGGCCCGGGTGATGGTTTTGGCGTCGCCCGCCGCAATGCACACCGCCAGCCGCTCGGGCGGCAGTTCTCCCAAAATGGCCATGGCCGCCTTGGGCCCCACGCCGGAAATGCCGATGAGCAGGCGAAACAGATCCAGTTCTTCCTGCTGGGCAAAACCGTACAGGTCCATGGCGTCTTCCCGCACGGCCAGGTGGGTGTACAACAGCACCTCGTTGCCGGGGGCGGGCAAGGCCCGCAAGGTGGTGTCTGAAACGGCGCACAAATAGCCCACGCCGCCGCAGTCTACCACCGCGACGCCGGGCCGGGCCAGCCGCAAAATGCCGTGTAACGAATAAAACATACCTTTTCTATTCCTTTCCCGTGGGGTGCAGCGGCGAACCGGCGGCATAGGCGTGGCACACCGCCAGCGCCAGCGCGTCGGCCGTATCGTCGGGCTTGGGCACCGATTCCAGCCGCAGCAGCACACGCGTCATTTCCTGAATTTGTGTTTTTTCCGCCCGGCCGTAACCGGTCACGGCGGATTTGACCTGCAAAGGCGTGTATTCAAAAATGGGCACCCCCGCCTGATAGGCCGCCAGCAAGATCACGCCCCGGGCTTCCGCCACCTGAATGGCGGTGGTGGTGTTGGTGTTAAAATACAGTTTTTCCACCGAAAGGGCGTCCGGCGCCGCCTTGGCCAGCAGGGCCGTCATATCCCGGTATATTTCCGCCAGCCGCCCGTTAAAATCGGTGTGGGCCGGCGTGGTGATGGCGCCGTAACCCAACGTGGCGAACCGGTTTTTTTCATATGCCACCAGGCCCCACCCCACAATGGCAAAGCCCGGGTCTATTCCCAATATGCGCATGGTTGCTCCTTCGCCGCGGGGCGGCCGTACTTACTGCCCATAATTATTCATAGTATTATATCATAGTTACCACGAACTTGTAAACCATAACCACCCAAAAAAATGCGTTTCGCCGCAAAAAAATTCCCCCGCGCGCCAGCCGTCAGAAAAAATTTCAAAAAATTTGAATTTTTGACCTTTTTTGACCTTGACTTTTCCTGACCTTTGTGCTATACTATGGACAAACAAGAAAAAACACGCCCTGCGCGTGTGGGAAAGGAAGTGCCGAAATGCGTGTAAGCGATCTGGTTTCACAAGCCATTCTGGATCTGCTCAATCGGCAGAACGGCAGCGCCGAGATCCGACGCAACGAACTGGCGGAGACCCTGGGCTGTGTGCCCAGCCAAATCAACTACGTCATCACCTCCCGCTTTACGCCCGAACACGGCTATGTGGTAGAAAGCCGGCGGGGCGGCGGCGGGTACATCCGCATCACGCGGGTGCGGGTAGACCGCAGCACGGCGGTGATGCACCTGGTCAATTCGGTGGGCGACGCCATGGACTACCCCACCGCCCGGGCCATTATCGGTAATTTGAAGGAACAGCAGTTTATCGCCCCCCAAACCGCGGCGGTGATTTTGGCCGCCATGAGCGACCGGTGTTATGCCGGCCTGCCCGCGTCTGCGCGGGACGGCTTGCGGGCGGCTTTGTTAAAGCAAATGCTGCTGCACACCCTGTAAGGAGGTTTTTGTTATGCGTTGCCAAAAATGCGGCAAACAACCGGCCACCACCCGCTTTAAGCGCACGGTGAACGGCGTTACGGAAGAATGGATGTTATGCGACGACTGCGCCGCCGCCATGGGCTTTAACCAGTTGTCCTTTTTTACAGGCGGCTTTTTGGGCTCGCTGTTCGGGCCGGATATTTTAGAGCAGGCGGCCGACCATGCCATTCGCTGTCCCACCTGCGGCACCAGTTTTGAAGAGATCGCCCGCACGGGGCTGATGGGCTGTGCCGACTGTTATAACCAATTCCGCCACCGGCTGGCTCCCACCATTGAAAAACTGCACGGCCGGGCGGAGCATGTGGGCAAACGGCCCGCCGGCGCCAAAACCGCCCCGGCGCAGGCCGAGCCCGCCGATGAGCTGGCGGCGCTCAGGCAGGCGCTGGCGCAGGCGGTGGAAGCCCAGGAATATGAACGGGCCGCCACGTTGCGCGACGAGATCCGGGCCAAGGAGGAACAAAACCATGAACAACAATAAGTGGTATCGCAAGCCCGGCAAGCAGGGCGACGTGGTGGTGAGCACCCGCGTGCGGCTGGCCCGCAATTTCCGGGATTACCCCTTTCCCGGCAAAATGACCGCCGACCAGCGGGATGACGTGAACGAGCTGGTACGCAAAGCGTTGGCCGACAGTGACGATCCCCTGGCGGCGGGGCTGGGCTATTCCGCCCCCGGCACGCTTTCTACCGACGCCCGCCGCGCCATGGCCGAACGGCACCTGGTTACCCGGGAATTTGCCGAAAGCGGCCGCCAGCGGGCCATGCTGTTGAGTGAAGATGAAGCGGTGTGCCTGCTGCTGTGCGACCGGGATCACGTGCGCCTGCAGGTGATGGCGGCCGGGCTGGCGCCGGAAGAAGCCTATGCCGTGGCCGACCGGTTAGACGATGTGATCGGCCGCCGTGCGGCCTACGCCTTTGACGCCAAGTGGGGCTATTTGACCGAGCGGCCCACCGACCTGGGCACCGGCATGAAGGCTTCGGTTTTGCTCCACCTGCCCGCGCTGGAAGCAACCGGGGACATTGAGACCCTGGCCAAAGCCGTGAGCAAGATCGGCCTTTCCCTGCGGGGCACCTTCGGGGAAGGCAGCAGCGTTTCGGGCAGTTTATACCAGCTTTCCAACCAAATCACCCTGGGTATGGACGAAGCCGCCGCCCTGCAAAACCTGCAGGCGGTAACCGAACAGGTGATAGAACAAGAACAGCAGGCCCGGCAAAATCTGCCCGCCCTGGCCACCGAAGACGCGGCCTGGCGCGCCCTGGGGCTGCTGCAAAACGCCCGCATATTACCCGTGCGGGAATTTACCGACAACCTGTCCCGCCTGCGGCTGGGGGTCTCTATGGGGCTTATCCCCTCGGTTTCGCCCGAAACGCTTAACGCCCTGAACGCGGAACTGCACCCCGCCACCCTGCTGCTGGGCCATCCCGACGCCGACAGCACCGAAAAACGCGACGTGATAAGAGCCACCGCCGTGCGGGAACAATTAGGGTGAGCGCATCTTTATTCCATTTCTCCCAAAGGAGTTGAATCGCTATGTATCGTTTTAACGGATTTACCGAAAAAGCCAACCAGGCTTTGAACATCGCCATTGAACAGGCCCAGGACTTCGGCCACACCTATATTGGCAGCGAACACATTTTGCTGGGCATTTTGTATGAGGGCAGCGGCACCGCCGCCGCCTTGCTTGCCGCCGGCGGCGTTACGGCCGAAGCGGTGAGCGACCTGCTGGCCGAGCGGGTGGGCCGGGGCAGCCGCACCCGGCTGAGCCCCTCTGACTTTACCCCCCGAGCCAAACGGATCCTGGAACTGTCACTTTCCACCGCCCGGGCCATGAACAGCGGCTACGTGGGCACCGAACACATTTTGTTCGCCATCATTAAAGAAGGCCAAAGCTACGCCGTCGGCTTTTTGGAAGAGCTGGACGTGGACACCGAAGCCCTGGCCGAACAGATCGCCGGCGCCGGCGCCCAGCAGGGTCCGGTGCATCACAGCGGCCGCAAGCCCGGCAAAAAAGATTCCGCCACCCCCACGCTGGACCAGTTTGGCCGTGACCTGACCGCCGAAGCCGCCGCCGATAAGATCGACCCGGTCATCGGCCGCAGCAGCGAGATCGAACGGGTCATCCAGATACTGACCCGCCGCACCAAAAACAACCCCTGCCTCATCGGCGAACCGGGCGTGGGCAAAACCGCCATTGCCGAAGGCCTGGCCCTTAAGATCGCCCGGGACGAAGTGCCCGAATTGCTGCACGGCAAGCGGTTAGTGGCGCTGGACCTGACCGGCATGGTGGCCGGCACCAAATACCGGGGCGATTTTGAAGAACGCATCAAAGCTGCCATGGACGAAGTGGTGAAGGCGGGCAACGTCATTTTGTTTATCGACGAAGTGCACACCCTCATCGGCACCGGTTCGGCCGAAGGCTCCACCGACGCGGCCAATATTCTCAAGCCCGCCCTGGCCCGTGGCGAAATGCAGGTCATCGGCGCCACCACCATCAGCGAATATCGCAAAAACATTGAAAAAGACGCCGCGCTGGAACGCCGTTTTCAGCCCGTTACCGTGGGGGAACCCACCGAAGAAGAAGCCATTGAGATCTTAAAAGGCCTGCGGGATAAATACGAAGCCCACCATCGGGTAAAGATCACCGACGAAGCCATTGAGGCCGCCGTGCGGCTTTCTTCCCGCTATATTTCCGACCGGTTTTTGCCCGACAAGGCCATCGACCTGATCGATGAAGCCGGCTCCCGGGTAAAACTGCGCAGTTACACCCCGCCGGAAGAGATCAAACGGCTGGAAGAAGAGATCAAACAACTGGAAGCCGAAAAAACCGCCAGCGTGAACGCCCAGGACTTTGAAGGCGCCGCCAAACTGCGGGATAAAGAAAAACACGGCCGGGAACTGCTGGCTCACATGAAAGAGGAGTGGAAAGAAAACCAGGAACACTCCATGGGCGAAGTCACCCCGGATGAGATCGCCGCCATTATCGCCGGCTGGACCGGCATTCCCGCCACCCGCCTTACCGAAGAAGAAGGCAAACGCCTGCTGCGCATGGAAGACGAACTGCACAAGCGGCTGGTTGGGCAGGATGAAGCCGTAACCGCCGTTTGCAAAGCCATTCGCCGCGGCCGTGTGGGACTGAAAGACCCCAAGCGGCCCACCGGTTCCTTCCTGTTTTTAGGCCCCACCGGCGTGGGCAAAACCGAACTGTGCAAAACCCTGGCCGAAAGCATGTTCGGCACCGAAAACGCCATGATCCGTTTCGATATGTCCGAATATATGGAGAAACACACCGTGTCCCGCCTGGTGGGCTCGCCTCCCGGCTACGTGGGGTTTGACGAAGGCGGCCAGCTCACCGAAGCCGTGCGCCGCAAGCCCTACTGCGTGCTGCTGTTTGACGAGATCGAAAAAGCCCATCCGGACATTTTCAACCTGCTGCTGCAGATCCTGGATGACGGCATTCTCACCGACGCCCAGGGCCGCAAGGTCAACTTCAAAAACACGGTCATCATCATGACGTCCAACATCGGCGCCAAGGCCATCAGCCAGCGCACCGCCTTCGGCTTCAGCGCCGCCGCCAACGACGACGCCCCCGACCAGAAAAAGATCCGCGACGAAGTGATGAGCCAGCTCAAAGACGCCTTCCGGCCGGAATTTCTCAACCGCATAGACGATATCATCGTGTTCAAGCAGTTGACCAAAACCGACATTCGGGAGATCGCCCGCCGCATGCTGGCCACTTTGGCTGAGCGGGTACAGCAAAACGTGGGGGTCACCATTTCCTTCAGCGACGCCGCGCTGGACCGGCTGAGCGAACTGGGGTTTGACAGAATCTACGGCGCCCGCCCCCTGCGCCGCGCCATTCAATCCCATGTGGAAGACCCCTTGAGCGAAGCCATTCTGGACGGCTCTGTGGCCGCCGGCGACACGGTGGTTTGCACCCTGAAAGACGACGCTTTCACTTTTGAAAAACAATAATCCCCCTATAGAACACCCGCGCCGGCAGGCCGTTGCCTGCTGTGCGCGGGTTTGTTGTTGCAACGCTTGACACCGGTCCGCCGCCTGTGCTACAATACCGTTGAGCCCGGACGGCGCGCCGCCCGGCGCAACTTGACCACCTGAGGAGGGGACAGTTTTGCATTCCGCAAAAAATGAAGCGCTTTATAAAGCGACCTACGGTTCCATGCTGGACCGCACCCACGAAAACGGCTACGCCCAAACCTCTATCACCGGCGCCTACGGCGGCATGTTCGGGCGGGATTCCTCCATTCAGATCATGGCCCACGTGGCGGCGGGCGATTATGATCAGGCCCGCCTGATCATGCAGTACATCCTGCGCTATCACCAAACCTATCGCCTGCCCTACATCATCCACGTGATGGACTGCGACGCGCCGCCCGCGTCCTTAAAGGTGCAGATCGACACCACCTTTTTCTTTTTGCACGCCTGGTATCTGTTTGCCACCCAGGCCCCCGCAACCGACGAAAACAAAGCGTTTTTGGCCGCATACGAAAGCCAGATCAAAGCCCTGGCCGATTATTATCTCACCGATGAATACCAAAAAGAAAACGGCCTGTTTCTCACCCCCAGCCTGGAACACAGCCGGGAGGGCCGTTATTGGATCTGCTATGACCTGCTCACCAACACCTACGCTTCTCAGGCCCTGCATGAAATGAGCCTGTATTTTGCCCAAACCGATCCCCAAAGCGCCGCCCGGTGGGGCGAAGCGGCCGACCGGACAGCCGCCGGCATCCACGCCCATTTGACCTATGAGATAGACGGCAAGCGGTTTTATGCCGAACTGATCGACCACGAACACGGCGACGCGTTCATCCCCGGCTTTTCCTGGGTAAACCTGGCCCCCATGGGGTGCGACTGGTACGCCGCTGACCCGGAGCTGCTGGAAAACACCTATCAGCTTTATCTGCAATACGGCGCCTGCACCTATTACGGCAAGTATTATATGCTGGACGTGGTGAACACCTACAACGGCAAACCCATTGAAAAAGGCAACCACGTCATCGGCAAAGGCCTGGCGTGGGAAATGCTGTATTGCAAAAAAACCGGCAAGCTCGACCGGCTCAACGAACTGGTGGATTTTGTGGCCGAATACAGCGACGAAATGTACCGGGAAACCTGGTGGTACGGCGGCGGCGGATCGGATACCGCCAACCAGGAACACGCCAGCTGGATGCTGTATGCCATGACCCTGTGCCTGCCGGAATTGAAAGAAAAACGCAAATAATTTCACTCGCGCTGCCGGGCGTTCTTGTGCTGAGAACGCCCGGTTTTTTGCGCTCACATTGCCTGAATTTATCTTTTTTTATGCAGATATCCCGCAATACTCGCCGCCCTCTTGACAGCCCTTTTCCCCCCGTGCTACAATGCTTTTACCGGCGAAAAAGGGCCCGTTGGCAGAGCCTTTACCGCCCACTTTTTGCAGATTCAGGGGGAATCATTATGGCAAATTTCAGAAAAATCGACGAATCCTTGTTTACCACCGCGTCCTGCATCACGCGCCACCCCACTCCGGTGCTTTCCTATAAGGACGTGCCTTATCAATCGGCCCTCACCTTTAACGCAGGCGTGCTGAAAAAGGACGGCAAGTATATCATGATCTTCCGCAACGACGTAGGCGATTTTGAAGCTCAGCGCCTGTTTGCCAACGAAAAAGGCTGCATCACCAACCTGGGGCTGGCTTTTTCGGACGACGGCGTACACTGGAACGTGGAGCCGGAGCCCTGCTTTGACCTGCACGACAGCGAAATCGTGCGGGCGTACGATCCCCGGGTGACCTTTATTGATGGCGAATACTGCATCTGCTTTGCGGTGGATACCCGCCACGGCGTGCGGGGCGGCATGGCGGTGTCCAAAGACCTGAAGCATTTTGAGATCAAATCCATGTCGGTGCCCGATAACCGCAACATGGTGCTGTTCCCCGAAAAAATCGGCGGCAACTACGTGCGGCTGGAACGGCCCATGCCCGTGTATTCCCGGGGCGGCCACGTGTTTGATATGTGGCTTTCCGAATCCCCCGACCTGGTGTACTGGGGCAAATCCCGCCTGGTGCTGGCCACCGAAGACGTGCCCTTCTGCAACGATAAGATCGGCCCCGGCGCGCCGCCCATCAAAACCGAAAAAGGCTGGCTGGTGATCTTCCACGCGGTGGACGTGGACCCCGAGCGGGGCAAGCACGGCTGGGAGCCCAAATGGCAAAAACGCTATACCATCGGCATCGCCCTGCTGGATCTGAACGATCCCTCCAAGGTCATCGGCATGTCTAAACGGCCGCTGATCGTACCCGAAGGGTATTATGAGATGGAACAAGGCTTCCGCACCAACGCCCTGTTCCCCTGCGGCATGCTGCTGGAAGAAGACGACACCGTGCGCATTTATTACAGCGCCGGCGACGCCGTTGTGTGCATGGCCACCGCTCCCCTGGATGAACTGCTGGCCCTGTGTACCGACCCCAGACAATAAACGGAGGGCTTTGCGTTGAATTGGATTTACAAACCCGCTTCCATTGTGGTGCAGCCCTTTGAAAACCGGCAGATCCGCTATGCTTTTCACGATATCGACGGCACCCATTCCCTTATTCGCGAATGGCCGCCGGTGATGAGCATCGTGCTGGACTACGCCTCCCGCGGTGGTGTGCCCGAAGGGTATGACAGCGAAGAAAACGCCCAAAAACTCATTGCCGCCGCCGGCACCAAACCCCTGCCCGAAACCGACCGGTTTTGTGTGGAATCGGCCGGCCTTTCGGCCCTTACCCAAATGGAATGGGCCCTGCGCCGCGCCATTGACGCCGGGGTGGAAACCGTACCCTGCGACAAAGCCGACAACCGGGCCAAAATCGCCGCCATCGGCGAAGGGGAAGAAATTTTCGACCGGCCCGACACCCCGGAACTGGCCGCCTTTTTGGCCGCCCACACCCCCCGGCTGTTCAAGTTTTACGAACGGGTGTTAAACGGCTATTGCCGCGATAAAAACCTGGCCATCGCCAAAACCGATCCCGACCGGTTCATTGTGCCGGGATCCGTGGCCTTTTTGCGGCACCTGCGGGACGCGGGCGTGAAGAATTACTTTGTCACCGGTGCGGTGGTAGAGCGCGGCATGGGCATGTGGGAAGAGGTGGAGACCCTGGGCTTCCAAACCGGCCCCGGCCAGATCGTGGAAGACATTATCGGTTCCACCTGGACGGACAAACTGCCCAAAGACGTGATTATGCAAAACCTGCTCAAGACCCTGGGCGCCGACGGCCGGAACGTGCTGGTGGTGGGCGACGGCCGGGCCGAAATTTCGGCAGGCGTGGGCATGGGCGCCCTGTGCCTGAGCCGCCTGGGCCCGGAAGAAGACTACAAACGGGCCCTGCACAAAAAGCTGGGCACCCACATGATCGTGGCCGACTTCACCGATCCCGCTCTGTGGGATATGATGGCGTAATAAACACAAACAAACCGCCGCAGGGGGAAAGCCTGTTCCCTCTGCGGCGGTTTTCGTATGCCGTTTTATTTGTTGTTTTGAATATACTCGTCAATGGCTTTGGCGGCTTTTTTGCCGGCCCCCATGGCCAAAATCACCGTGGCGGCGCCGCTCACGGCGTCTCCCCCGGCAAACACGCCCGGGCGGGAGGTGCGGCCCTCATCGTCCGCCACAATGCAGCCACGCTTGTCGGTTTCCAAACCGGCCGTAGTGGTGCGAATGAGCGGATTGGGCGACGTGCCGATGGCCATGATCACACAGTCTGCCGCCAGCGTAAAGGCCGAATCCGGCTTTTCCACCGGGCGGCGGCGGCCGGAAGCGTCCGGCTCGCCCAGTTCCATTTCCACGCAGGTAATGCCGGTCACGTTTTTGTGTTCGTCCCCCACAATGGCGGTGGGGTTGCACAGCACCTTAAAGGCAATGCCTTCTTCACCGGCGTGTTCCACTTCCTCCCGGCGGGCGGGCATTTCGGCCATGCTGCGGCGATACACCACCGTTACTTCCGCCCCCAGCCGCTTGGCACAGCGGGCGGCGTCCATGGCCACGTTGCCGCCCCCCACCACCGCCACCCGGGCGGGGTGCTGAATGGGGGTGTCGCTGTCCGGACGGTAGGCTTTCATCAAATTCACACGGGTGAGAAATTCGTTGGCGGAATACACGCCCTTTAGGTTTTCACCGGGAATGTTCATAAACCGGGGCAAACCGGCGCCGGTGGCGATATATACCGCCTCGAACCCGTCGGCAAACAGCTCGTCTACCGACAGCGTCTTGCCGATGACCGCGTTGGTTTCCACCGTAACGCCCATGGCCTGCAGGCCCTCTATTTCCCCTGCCACAATGGCTTTGGGCAGCCGGAATTCGGGAATGCCGTACACCAGCACGCCGCCGGGCATATGCAGCGCTTCAAACACCGTAACGGCGTAGCCCATGCGGGCCAGATCGCCCGCGCAGGTAAGCCCCGAAGGGCCCGACCCCACCACCGCCACCTTGTGGCCGTTGGGGGCCGCCGGCGCCGGCTTTGTTCGGGCGGTTTGGTTGTGGTGGTCGGCCACAAACCGTTCCAGCCGGCCGATGCCCACCGGCTCGCCCTTTATGCCCCGCACGCACAGCTTTTCGCACTGGTTTTCCTGGGGGCACACCCGGCCGCACACGGCGGGCAAGCTGCTGGAAGCCGCCAGCACGGCATAGGCGCCTTCCAAATCATTTTGGCGAATTTTTTCAATAAACCGGGGGATCTGAATGCCCACGGGGCAGCCGGCCACGCAGGGCATGTGCTTGCAGTTCAAGCACCGCTGGGCTTCGGCGGCCGCCAGTTCCGGGGTGTACCCCAGGGCCACTTCGTTAAAATTGCGGCTGCGCACGTCCGGCGCCTGGGCGGGCATGGCGTTTTTCACGGGCGACATATCAGGCATGGTCTTCTTCCCCCTTCAACAAGCGGCACAGGTGTTCGTGGGCGGCCCGTTCGGTCGCCCGGTACATGCCGCCCCGCTCCATGGCTTCGTCAAAGTCCACCAGATGGCCGTCAAAATCCGGCCCGTCCACGCAGGCAAATTTGGTTTCGCCCCCCACGCTCAGGCGGCAGCCGCCGCACATGCCGGTGCCGTCTATCATAATGGGATTCATGCTCACCACGGTTTTCACGCCCCATTCTTTGGTGAGGGCGCACACGAATTTCATCATGATCAGCGGGCCGATGGCGATCACTTCGTCATACTGTTCACCGGCGGCCAGCAGGGCGCGCAGGGCGTCGGTCACCAGCCCTTTTTGGCCGGCGGACCCGTCGTCGCTCATCAAAACATACCGGTCGCTCACGGCTTTGAATTCTTCTTCCAAAATCACCAGCTCCCGGTTGCGGAAGCCCACAATGGAATGGACCTCACAGCCCTGCCGGTGCAGTTTTTTGGCCACGGGGTAAGCAATGGCGCAGCCCACGCCGCCGCCCACCACGGCCACTTTTTTCAGGCCGTCGGTTTCGGTGGGGCGGCCCAGCGGACCCACAAAATCCCGCAAGGCGTCGCCCGGGTTCAGGCGATTCAGTTTTTCGGTGGTGACCCCCACGATTTGAAAGATCACCGTTACGGTGCCCGCCTGCCGGTCATAATCCGCCACGGTAAGGGGAATGCGTTCGCCGGCGTCGTCCACCCGCAAAATAACGAATTGCCCCGGCTGGGCCTTGGCGGCCACCCGCGGCGCGTGAACGACCATTTGGGTCACGGTGGGATTCAAACACCGTTTGGCAACAATCGGAAACATAGCTCTACCCGCTTTGTAAAAAAGATTAGTTTATTATAGCAAACGCCGCCCCGTTTGTAAACGGTTGGCGGCAAAAAAATGTGAAAAAACCGAAAAAACGGCCGCCGGGCAACACCCGACGGCCGAAACAAGGGATGTGTTATTGCAGGGGGATGGTAACTTTCTCAACCGTCAGATACGGAATGA
>CADBNN010000104.1 GCA_902796075.1 Oscillospiraceae bacterium
GGCCGATTGGAACGACGACGGCGCGCTGGACGCGACCGACGCCCTGCACACCCTGCTAAAAGCCGTGGGCAAAGCCCGGTAAAAGGGATTGATTTTTCTAAAAACCTTTTTCTTCCTTTCGGGGGCGCATTCGCTTGTGCGAATGCGCTTTGCGTTATGCGTTTTTTTAGAATTATTTCCCGTTTCCCCCTTGCAATATACCATTGGTTGTGTCATAATAATGTAGAATATACCACAAGCAGTAACAGGAGGTTTTATGGCGCGTTTGGTACTGTCGTCTTTTGCAGACGAAGCGTCCCCTATGCTGGCGGAACAGATCGAAGCATCCCGCCAAAACGGCATCGCATTTATTGAAATTCGGGGCGTAGATAACAAAAACATGGCCGATTACACCCCGGCCGAAGCCAAAGAGGTGGCCCGTCGGCTGGCCGACGCCGGCATTGGCGTTTCGGCGTTGGGTTCGCCTTTCGGTAAAATTGATATCACCGCCGACTTTGCGCCCCATCTGGAGTATATGAAGCGGGGGCTGGAGATCGCCAACATTTTGGGCACCAAGCGGGTGCGCATGTTCAGCTTTTTTATGCCCAAGGGGGAAGACCCCGACCGATACCGCACCCCGGTGATGGAACGGCTGGACCAAATGGCCACCCTGTGCCAACAGGCGGGCCTGCTGTGCTGCCACGAAAACGAAAAGGATATTTACGGCGACACCGCCGTGCGTGCGCTGGACATTTTAAAAACCTTTGAAGGGCGCATCGTGGGGGTGTTCGATCCCGCCAACTTTGTGCAGTGCGGGGTGGATACCCTGCGCGCGTGGGAACTGCTGGCGCCCTATATCGACTATTTGCACATTAAGGACTGCACGGCCGACGGCACCATTGTGCCCGCCGGCAAAGGCATTGGCAACATTCCCGCGTTGCTGCGGGCGCTGGCCCAAAAGCCCGGCGACCGTTTTGTTACGCTGGAACCCCATTTAATGGAGTTTGCCGGCCTGGCGGCCCTGGAAAAAGAAGGCGTGAGCATGCTGCGCCACGCCTACACCTTTGCAAACAACCGCGAAGCTTTTGATTTCGCGGCAACCACCCTGCAGGCTATCATCAATAACGCGGTGCCCGCCGCTTTATAACAGGAGGAAGAAGACTATGGAAAAATTGCGTGTTGGTATTATCGGCATCGGCAACATGGGCTCCGCCCATTGCGCTAACCTGACCGACAAAAAAATTCCGGATATGACCTTGACCGCTGTGTGCGATATCAATCCCAAGCGGCTGGAATGGGCCGAAAAGAAATATCCCGACGTGCAGCGCTTTGCCACCAGCGATGAACTGTTCGCCGCCCACGTGTGCGACGTGATCATTGTGGCTACCCCCCACTACGACCACCCCCGTTTGGTGATCGAAGGTCTGCAAAAGGGCTATCACATGATGTGCGAAAAGCCCGCCGGCGTTTACACCAAAGCCGTGGAAGAAATGAACGCCGTGGCCGAAAAAAGCGACAAAATGTTCGGCATTATGTTTAACCAGCGCACCAATCCCGCTTATATTGAAATGAAGCACATTGTGGAAAGCGGCCAACTGGGCGCGATCAAACGCACCAACTGGATCATTACCGACTGGTATCGCAGCCAGGCCTATTATGATTCCGGCAACTGGCGCGCCACCTGGAACGGTGAAGGCGGCGGCGTGCTGCTCAACCAATGCCCCCACAACCTGGACCTGTGGCAGTGGATCTGCGGCATGCCCGTTAAGGTGCAGGCCCATTTGCACTTTGGCAAATGGCATCATATTGAAGTGGAAGACGACGTGACCGCTTATGTGGAATACGCCAACGGCGCCACCGGTGTGTTTATCACCTCCACGGCCGACGCCCCCGGCGATAACCGGTTTGAAGTGCTGGGCACCAAGGGCAAACTGGTGTGCGAAGGCAACAAACTCACCTTCTATCGCAACGTGGTAGACGAGCGGGACTTCTGCTTTGGCAACACCGGCGGTTTTGCCGCGCTTAAGTATGACACCATTGAATATAACTACACCGGCAGTGAATGGGGCGAACAGCACGTGGGCGTGCTCAAAGCCTTTGCGGGCGCCATTTTGCGGGGCGAAAAACCCATTGCCGACGGCAAAGAGGGCATTAACGGCCTCACCCTTTCCAACGCCATGCACCTTTCGGCCTGGCTGGGCCGCGCCGTGGATCTGCCGCTGGACGCCGACCTGTATCTGGCCGAACTGAACAAGCGCCGGGCCTCTTCCAAAAAGAAAGAAGAAAAAGAAGCCGTGGTGTTGGATACCACCGGCTCTTACGGCAACAAATAAACGATCATTCAGCGTTCCCGCCGTCTGCGCAAGGCGGCGGGTGTTTCCTGTATTGGGAGGAACCGCTATGCAAAAAACCTTTTTTGACGATACCTATTTGCTGGACTCGCCTCTGGCGGTGGACCTGTACCGGCGCTACGCCAAAGATCTGCCCATTTTTGATTACCATTGCCACCTTTCGCCGAGGGATATTGCCGAAGACCGGGTGTATACCAACATCGGCCAGCTGTGGCTGGAATGCGACCATTACAAATGGCGCATGATGCGGGCCTGCGGCCTGCCCGAACGGCTGGTGACGGGGGACGCTTCCTGGCACGATAAATTCGTTGCCTTTGCCGGCATTATGCCCCGCATCATCGGCAGCCCGGTGTATGCCTGGGCTCATTTGGAACTGAAAACCTATTTCGGCATCGTTACCCCCATGAACGCCGCTTCGGCCGAAGCCATCTGGCAGCAAGCCAACGCCCAAATGGCAAACGGCGCCTTTTCCGCCCGGCAGCTTATTTTGCGTTCCAACGTGGAAGCCCTTTGCACCACCGACGACCCGGCAGACTCTCTTGCCTTCCATCAGGCCCTGGCGGCTGACGACAGCTTTCACGTGCGTGTGCTGCCTTCCTTCCGGCCGGATATGGTGGTGGCGGGGCTCACCAAACCGGGCTTTGCCGCCTATTTGCAGCGCCTGTCCACCGCGGCCGCAATGCCCGTGGCCACCTTTGCCGACCTGCTGGCGGCGGTGGAAAGCCGCCTGGCTTTCTTTGTTAAAACCGGCTGCGTGGTAAGCGATATCAGCCTGGCCGCCTTCAGCCCGGTAACCGGCACCCGGCAGCAGGCCGAAGCCGCCTTTGCCGCCGCCGTGGCCGGCCGACCGGTAGACGCCGCGGCCGACGCTGCTTATCAGGACTTTATGCTGCGCTGGCTGGCGGGGCTTTACCGGCAGTATGGGCTGGTGATGCAGCTGCACCTTTCGGCCATTCGCAACAACAACACCCGGCGCTTTGCCGCCCTGGGGCCCGACTGCGGCAACGATTCGGTGGGGCCCGCCGTTTCCACAGCGGCTTTTGGCCGGTTTTTAGACGCGGTAGAACAGGAGGGCGGCTTGCCCAAAACCATCGTATATACCCTCAACGAACCCCAGTATTACGAACTGGCCACCATGATCGGCAACTTCTGGGGCGACGTGCCCGGCAAATTGCAGCTGGGGGCCGCCTGGTGGTTCTGCGATCATGTAGACGGCATTCGCCACCAGCTGGCCACCGCCGCCGCCACCGGGGCGCTGGGCACCTTCAACGGCATGCTCACCGACAGCCGCTCCTTCACTTCCTACCCGCGGCACGACTTTTTCCGCCGCATTTTGTGCAGTTTTATCGCCGGTTATGTGGAACGGGGCGAATACGATCCCGATCCCGCCGGCCTGCAGCAGTTGATCGCCGATATTTGCGTGAACAACGCCCGAGTTTTCTTCAAAGGAGAGTAATAGATATGAACAACCGTAAAATTGCCGTTATCACCGGCGCCGGCGGGGTGCTGTGTTCCGGTTTTGCCAAGGAACTGGCCCGCAACGGCTATGCCGTGGCCCTGCTGGACCTGAACGAACAAGCCGCTCAGGCGGTGGCCGACGCCATCAACGCCGCCGGCGGCATCGCCAAAGCCTATAAAGCCAACGTGCTGGAAAAGGAATCGCTGGAACAAGTGCATGCGCAGGTGCTGGCCGATCTGGGCAAGTGCGACCTGCTCATCAACGGCGCCGGCGGCAACAGCCCCAAATGCACCACCGCCCACGAAACCTTTGAAGAAGGGGACGAATCCCGCGACGATATTCTCACCTTTTTCAATCTGGATAAAGCCGGCTTTAACTTTGTGTTCGACCTGAACATTCTGGGCACCCTTATCCCCACCCAGGTGTTTGCGGCGGATATGATCGGCCGTAAGGACTGCTCTATCCTTAACATTTCTTCTATGAACGCCTTTTGCCCCCTCACCAAGATCCCGGCCTACAGCGCCGCCAAAGCGGGCATTTCCAACTTTACCCAATGGCTGGCGGTCCACTTTGCGGGCCAGGGCATCCGGGTCAACGCCATCGCCCCCGGCTTCTTTGTTACCCACCAAAACCGGGCGCTGCTGTTTGACGACCAGGGCAACCCCACCCCCCGCACCGAAAAGATTTTGCGGGCTACGCCCATGGGCCGCTTCGGCGAAGCGGAAGAACTGCTGGGCACCCTTATGTGGATCGTCGATCCGCAAAAAGCCGGCTTCGTCACCGGCGTTATCGTGCCGGTCGACGGCGGCTTTTCCGCCTATTCCGGGGTATAAAAACCAGATTTCGGCGGGCTTTGCGGCCCGCCGTTTTTTGTGCAAAAAAATTTTCATACTTTTAACTGCTTTTAAGGTTACCGGTTTATCATAAAGCCAAACCAAAAAACCAAACCTTGTAAGGAGGGGCTATATATGAAACGCAACCACACCAAATTCCGCACCGCGCTGGCTTTGTTGCTGGCGGTTCTGATGAGTGTGTTCGCCTTGCCTGTGGCGCTGGCGGAGGACGCCGCCCCCGATCTGACCGGCCTTACCGCCTTTGTGTTCAACGGCGCGTCGGTCACCGTTACCGAAGGCGCCGACGCCAATTATGATGTGGTGGTGGTCACCTCCGACGGCACCGAATCGTCTCCCGCTTCTCTCACCAATGCCGACGGCAGCGTGACCTATTCGGTGCCGGATGAAACCACCGGCGGCGAACTGCAGGTAGGCATTAAGAAAAAAGGCGGGTCTTACGTGTTTTCGGGCGAAGGCACCGGCAGCATCGTGGTGAAAAAGCAAGCCACGGGCGACGCGATTTTGTATCTCAACGGTCTCACCCTCACGTCCGCTTTTACGGCTCTTATCACAGTGAATAAAGACAGCACCGCCGCCTGCACCGTGCATGCGGTGGCCGGCACGGTGAACAACCTGACCGACGCCGTCCAAAATAACGATGAAGTTTACACGGCCAACGCCATGGCCGAAAACGCCGTGATCAAAGGCAAGGCCGGCAGCACGCTGGTCATCACCGGCGGCGGCACCCTTAACCTGACGGCCAACGGCAAAAACGGCATAAAAGCCAACAACCTGCTCACCATCGAAGGCGACGTGACCCTGAACGTTACCGCACCGGACAACGGCATCAGCGGTGAAAACCAAATCACCATTAACAGCGGCGCCGTTACCGTTACCACCCGGGAGGGGGACGGCATAAAGGCGGCGGCCGACGACCAGCCGGTGGGCGCGCTCGTCATCAACGGCGGCACCGTTACGGTGGACTCTTACGGCGACTGCCTGCAGGCAACAGCGTCTGTCACCATCACCGGCGGCACGCTGGACCTGACCGCCTACGGCGGCCATGCCGTTACCTATAACGGCGACAGCGACGCCTATCCCAGCGCCAAGGGCATCAAGGTTTCGGGCGACTATACCGTGACCGACGAAACCACCGGCGCTCAAACCGAAGTGGCCGCCACCGATTGTCAACTGGTCATTTCGGGCGGCGTGTTCACCATCAACACCCCGGACGACGCCATCCATTCCGACCAAGACGTTACCATTACCGGCGGCCGGTTCACCATTCAAACGGCCGACGACGCCATCCACGCCGAATACGTTACCACCCTGGGCGCGCAAAACGGCGCCGATACCGATTTGGTGATAACCGTGCAAACCTGCTATGAAGGCATAGAAGGCGCGGCCGTTACCGTTTACAGCGGCACCTATAAGATCTACAGCACCGACGACGCCATCAACGCCGCCAACAGCGACCTGCGGGGTGAATCCAACACTTCGCTGGACGCCGACGGCGCTCTCACCATTCAAAACGCCACCGTGCTGGCCATCGGCAGCAGCGATATGGCGTCCGCGCCCGCCGCAGGCAGTCAACCCTACGTGGTGTGGACCGCCTCCGGCGCGGCTACCGCTTCCAATGCGTCTTCCGGCGGCTCCGGCGGCTTCGGCCCCGGCGGCGGTTTTAATCCCGGGCGGCCCGGCCAGGGCGGCTTCGGTCCCGGCGGCGGCTTTGGCGGCCAGGGCGGCAGCGGCTTTATTGCCAATAACACCGCCGTTACCGTAACCGATGCAAACGGCAACGAACTGTTTTCCACCACCGCTTATTGGAACGCCCAAAACACCGGCACGGTCAATTACGTGCTGTTCTCCAGCCCCGACCTTACGGCGGGCAGCCGCTATACCCTCACCCTGGGCGAGGGCGCCGGCGATCCGGATATGGGTACCGATCCCGATCCCGACGAACAGCCGGCCATGGGCGACGTGAACGCCGACGGCACGGTGGACGCCCGCGACGCGCTGCTTACCCTGCAGCACGCGGTGCAAAAAACCACCCTCACCGCCGCACAGCAAGCCCGGGCCGATGTGAACGGCGATAAAACCATCGACGCGAAAGATGCCCTTAAGATCTTGCAATTCGCTGTGGGCAAAATCACTTCATTTTAAGGCTTTCATCTTTTTCATTCTTCTTTCTTTACCGCAGGGGGCTCCCGTTTGGGGGCCTCCTGTGGCCCATTTATGGGACACGTCCCGCCGTTTTGGCAATTCGGGGGCGCGCCCCCCTTTTCTTTTTGGGCAAATCATGCTATACTAAAGAAAATACGGGAAAGGGGCGGTATTCATGCTGCAGTTGGTGCTGGGGCGGGCCGGTTCGGGCAAGACCCGCTGGGTCATGGATCAGTTGGCGGGCAATGACGATGCCCGGCCGGCTGTTTTGATCGTGCCGGAACAGGTCTCCTTTGAAAGCGAGCGGGCGTTGCTGCAGCTGCCCGCGCACCGTGCGGTGGAGGTGCTGTCCTTTTCCCGCCTGTGCGACCGGGTGTTCAAACTCTACGGGGGCGTGGCCGGCGCCCGGGTGAGCCCCGGCGAAAAGCTGCTGCTTATGGCCCGGGCCGTGCGGCAGGTGGAAGACCGGCTCACGCTGTACCGGCGCCACGCCAAAAGCACCGATTTTTACCGCCATCTGCTGGCCATTGCGGGCGAATTCAAATACAGCGGCGTGCAGGCCAACCAACTGGCCGAAGCCGCCGACCGACTGCCCGACGGGCCTTTACAGCGCAAAATCACGGAATTGTCCACCATTCTGGCCGCCTATGCCGCTTTGCTGAACGCTTCCTTTACCGACCCGGACGACGATCTGCTGCGGTTGCAGGCGGTGCTGGCCCGGCATCCTTATTTTGCCGGCAAAACCGTGTATATCGACGCCTTTAAGGATTTTACCGCCCCCCAAAAGGGGGTGCTGCGGCACATTATCGCCACGGCCGACCGGGTGTGCGTTACCTTGTGCGCCGACCGGCTGCAGCCCGAACACGCGCTGGAGGTGTTTGCCAACACCAAAAAACTGGCCGGCGAACTCACCCGCATGGCAACGTCGCAAGGGGTGCCCGTTGCCGCCCCTGTGGTGCTGGCCGAAAACCGCCGGGCGCAAGACCCGGCCCTGGCCGCGGTGGAAGCCGTGCTGGCCGGTCAGCCGGTCGAATGGAATGAACCTACCGAAGCCTTCACCGTGTGCGCCTGCCCCACGGTTTATGACGAAGCCGACTGGGTGGCGGCCACCGTGCGCCGCCTCACCCGCGAAGAGGGCCTGCGCCACCGGGATATTATGGTCATTGCCCGGGACGCCCGGGCTTACGACGGCATATTAGACGCCGCCTTTGACCGGTGCGGCATCCCTTGTTTCAGCGACCGTCGCCGCCCGGTGAGCCAGTTGCCGTTGTTTGCCTGCGCTCTCAAGGCGCTGGCCATGGGGGTGGGCAGTTTGGATACCGCCGCCCTGCTTTCACTGTTAAAAACCGGTGTGGTGGGCTTTACGCCGTTGGAGATCTCCACGCTGGAAAACTATGTTTTTGTATGGAACGTGACCGGCGCCGCCATCGGCCGCCCCTTTACCCAAAACCCGGCCGGCACCGACGCCGGCCCTGCCGACCCGGAGGCGCTGGCGGCGGTGGAGGCCCTGCGCCGGCGCATCGTGCAGCCGCTGGTGCGCTTGCAGGAAGCCTGCCGCACAGCCGAAACCGCCCGGGCCTATTGCGCCGCGCTGTTTGCCTTTTTAAGCGAAACGGGCGCTCCCGACCATCTGCAGGCCATGGCCGAACAGCTTGCCGCGGCCGGCGATTCCTTTGAAGCGGAAGACTTGCTGCGCTCCTGGCCGGCCTTTTGCACCCTGTTAGACCAAACGGTGACCGCCCTGGGCGAAACCCGGCTGGCGGGGGCCGATTTTGCTCAACTGCTGGGCGTGATGATCGACGCCGCCGAACTGGGCAAGATCCCCCAGGGGCTGGATCAGGTAACGGTGGGCTCGGCCGACCGCACCCGCCCCGCCCAACCGGCGGTGGTGTTTTTGCTGGGTGCCAACCAGGGCGTATTTCCGGCCACGCCTTCGTCCGGCGGGTTGCTTACCGACCGGGACCGCCTGCAGCTCAACGAAGTGGATATTCCCATTGCCGACCGGTGCGCGTTCGATACGGTGGAAGAAGCCTTTTTGTTCTATTCCGCCGCCTGCGCCGCCCGCTGCCGGCTGTTTTGCAGTTATGTTACCGGCGCGGGAGAAAGCAAGGCCGAACCCTGTCTGCCGCTCGCCCGTTTGCAGCGACGTTTGCCGCATCACAAAAAAATCGACCTGGCGGCCGCCCGGCGGGAACAGCCGCTGGCGCTGGTGCAGGCCGAAGCCCCGGCTTTCGATTTGCTGGCGCGCCGGTTTGGGGAGGATTCTCCCGTTGCCGACGGGTTGACCCGCTGGTTTGCAGCCAATCGGCCCCAACGGCTGGCGGTGCTGCAGCGGGTGGCCGCGCCCCCGGCGCCTACGCTGTCGCCCGATCACGCCGCCGCCCTCTTCGGGCGGCATATGCGCTTGTCACCCAGCGGGGTAGAAGTGTTCCATCATTGCCGGTTCCAATATTTTTGCCGCTACGGGCTGGCGGTCAAAGTGCGCCGTCCGGCGGCGTTAGACGGGCTGTCCCAGGGCAAACTGTCGCACTATGTGCTGGAACAAATGGTCAAGCGGCACGGCAGCCGCGGCTTGTGCAGCCTGTCGGAAGACGCCATGAAGCAGGCGGTGGAAGAATTGACCGCCGCCTATATCGATCAAAACCTGGGCGGTTTGCAGGATAAGCCCGCCACCTTCCGCTATCAACTGGGGCGCGTTAAGCGGCTGCTGCTGGACCTGCTTATCCACATGGCCAAGGAACTGGGCGAAAGCCGGTTTGAAACGGTGGCCTGCGAACTGCCGGTGGGGCAGGGGGCCGACGGTCTGCCCGCCCTGCGGCTGGACCTGCCCGACGGCGGCACCCTTTCGGTCACCGGCGTGGTAGACCGGCTGGACGTGTTTGAAGCCGACGGCGCCACCTATTGCCGGGTGGTAGACTATAAGAGCGGCGGCAAGGCCTTCGCGCTGGACGATCTGTATTACGGCATCGGCCTGCAAATGCTCATTTATTTGCGGGCGGTGGAACAAAACGGCGGCCGGTTCGGGCCGCATCGCCTGCCGGCCGGTGTGCTGTATATGCCGGTAAAGCGGCCGGTGGTGCCGGAAACAGACGACAACGCTCTGGAACAAAAACTGGCCGCTTCCCTAAAAATGACCGGCGTGGTGCTCAATAACGCCGCCGTTACCGAGGCGATGGACCCCACCAACGCCGGGGTGTTTTTGCCCTTCAAAATGAAAAAAGACGGCACGCCCGACGTGCGCAGCCAACTGGCAGACCTGGCCTTTTTCGGGCGCGTTGGCCGGCGCATTGACCAACTGCTGAGCCAAATGGGAGACGACCTGCAGCACGGGCGCATCACCTGCGACCCGCTGGACAGTACCCACGCCGCCGCCTGCGATCGGTGTGATTTCAAGGCGGTGTGTCCGGCCGGCGGGCAAGGCGCTCACCGGGCGGTGCCCGTCCTCACCCCCGCCCAACGCAAAGCCTTGTTGAAAGGAGATGACTACCGTGAGCTCGTTCCCGACGCCCCAACAAGCCCTGGCCATTCATAACCGGGGCGCATTGCTGGTTTCGGCCGCCGCCGGTTCGGGCAAAACCGCCGTGCTGGTGGAACGGGTGGTGCAGTGCGTGCTGGACCCTGACCATCCCACCGACGTGAACCGGTTGCTGGTGGTCACCTTTACCAACGCCGCCGCCGACGAAATGAAACAGCGCATTCGCACCCGCCTGGCCGAAGAGCTGGAAAACGATCCCGGCAACGAACGGTTGACGCGCCAGCAAATGCTGTTGGATAAAGCCAATATTTCCACCATCGACGCCTTTTGTAAAAACCTGGCGGCCGACCATTTTGACGTGCTGGGCATTTCGCCCGAATGCCGCATTATGCCCGAAAGCGCCCTGGCCATTGTGAAAGCCAATGCCATGGAACAAACGCTCAATGCCTTTTTGGAAGCCCATCCGGCCGCGTTTGAAGAACTGGCGGGGCTGTTGGGCGCCGTGCGGGATACGCAGGCCGTGGCCGACGCCATTGAAACGATTTACACCTTTTTGCGGTCGCTGCCCTATCCCCGCCGCTGGACCGACGGCGTGCGCCGGCAATACCGCGTTGATACGGATATCGATCGCAACGAATGGGGCCGCACCCTGCGCCGGCAGGCATTGCAAACCGTGTGCGCCGTGGCCGACGCCCTTAGCAGGGGCGCCGAACGGCTGGCGGAAGACCCGGTGGTGCAGGCAAAGCGAGGCCCCGCCCTGCAAACCGCCGCCGACCAATGGACCGCCGCGGCGCAGGCCTTGCGCAGCGCCCCGTGGGATGAAGCCAAGGCGGTGTGCGACGGGCTGTGCAAGCCGGTGTGGAACGGACGCCTGCCCAATCATTACGAATCGCCTCAACAGGCTCTTTCGGTCCGCCTGCAACAGCAGGCCGAAGCCGGCGCCGAGCGGGTGCACGCCCTGATCGCCTACACCGCCGCCCAGTGCGCCGACCAGTGCCGCTGTTTGCAGGGCCCGGTAGATCTGCTGTTAGACGCGGTGTGGGATTACGCCGACCGGATCGACCGCAAAAAAGCCGAAGAGGGCAGTTGGGATTTTTCCGATTACGAATACGCCGCCCTTCACTTGCTGGCGCCGGCGGAAGACGGTACGCCCGCCCCCCTGGCCGACGCGATATGCGACCGGTTCGATTACGTGCTGGTGGATGAGTTTCAAGACGTGAACGACCTGCAGTCGGCCATTTTCAACGCCGTTTCCCGCGGGGGGCGCAATCTGTTCACCGTGGGGGACATGAAGCAAAGCATTTACCGCTTCCGCAAGGCCAACCCCCGCAATTTTTTGCAGCTGCTGCAAACCTATCCCACCTACACCGGCACCCAAAACCCCGGCAAAGTGGTGCTGGCCGGCAATTTTCGCAGTCGGCCGGGGGTGTGCCAAACGGTCAACGATCTGTTTTCGCTGTGCTTGTCGCCGGCGGTGGGGGATATCGATTATACCGACGGCCATCAGCTCATTCCCATGGCCGAATTTCCCGCAAGCGCGGCCTGCCCGGTCACGCTGGACTTTTTGCAAAAGGATCCGGCCCGTTCTGCGGTGGAGCGGGAGGCCGACCGCATTGCCTGGCACATTCGGCAGGCCATGGCCGAACCCTGCGTGACCGATCGCAAAACCGGCGTTTTGCGCCCCGCCCGCCCGGGCGACTGCGTGGTGTTGCTGCGGGGGGTCAAAAACAAAGGCGAAGCCTATGCCGACCGCCTGCGGGCCCACGGCATTCCGGCGGTTACCGAACGCAGCAGCGGCTTGCTGGACCAGCCCGAAGTGGCCAAGGTGCTGGCGTTGCTGCGGGTCATCGACAATCCCACCGACGACGTTTCGCTGCTTTCCTGCATGATGTCGCCCCTGTTCGGCTTTTCGGCCGACGACGTGGCGGGCGTGCGGGGGGAGCATAAAAAATTGCCGCTGTATCTTTCGGTGGAGCAGGCGGCCCAAAGCCACCCGCTTGCGGCAAACCTGACCCGGGCGCTGGCCGATTTGCGGGCCTACGCCGCCACCGTAACGCCCGACCGGCTGCTGCTGCGCATTTACGACCGCTACGGTTACGCCTCGGCGGTGCAGGCCATGGAAAACGGCGCCCAGCGCAAGGCCAATTTGCTGGCCCTGCTGGAACTGGCCCGGGACTGCGCCCGCAACGGTTACGACCGGCTGGACGGCTTATTGCGCTATGTGCGGCGGGTGGAGGAGGGCAAGGTCACACTGCCCCCGCCCCCGGTGGCCGACGGGCTGGACGCGGTGCGTATCATGACCATTCACCATGCCAAAGGGTTGCAGTTTTCGCTGTGCTTTGTGGCCGATTGCGGCAACAGCGGCGGCCGGGAAAAGGGCGCGTTGCTGTTAGACGAACAACTGGGCCTGGGGCTCACCATGGTAGACGACGAACGCCGCGTGCGCATCAAAACCTGCATGCGGGCGGCGGTGGCGGCCGAAAACCGCCGGGCCGACTGGTCGGAAGAACTGCGGGTGCTGTACGTGGCCATGACCCGCGCCATCGACCGGCTGTATATGATAACCACGTTTAACGATACACAAAAAGCTGTGTTCGACGCGTCGGCTGATCTGCAAACCGGTCTGCAGGCCGCGCCCCTCCGGTTAGACCCGGCGCTGGTGCTGGCCGCCGGCCATTTCGGCCGTTTGTTGCTGTATTACGCCTTGCTGCATCCCGCCGGCGAACCCTTGCGGGCTCTGGCGCCCGAAACGGCGCCGTTGTGCGCCCTGGCGCCTTCGCCGCTTACCGTTTGCCTGCCGGATGAAGACCAGATCCCCCTGCCGGCCCCGGCGGCGGCGCCCGCCCCGGCGGCGGAGGAAGCCGATGGGCAAACGGTGCTGGCGGTGCTGGAACAGCGGCTGGGCTGGCAAGACCCGTATGCGCCGCTGTACGGCGTGTTTTCCAAACGCAGTGTGTCCCAACTGGCCCACGGGGAGGCGGTGGACACGGGCGATTTAACGGCCCGCCCCGCCTTTTTGCAGACCGATGGTCTCACCGCTGCCGAAAAAGGCACCGCCCTGCACGCCTTTATGCAATATGCCGACTATGCTTGCGCCGCCGCCGACGCGGACGGTGAGATCGACCGGCTGGTGCAGGCGGCCTTTTTAACGCCTGTGCAGGCCAAGGCCATCGACCGGCAACGGCTTGCCCGGTTTTTTGCCGGGCCGCTTTACGCCCGCATGGCCGCTTCGCCCCGGGTGCTGCGGGAACAGCGGTTTTTGGCCTCCCTGCCCGTTACCCGGCTGGATCCCCAACTGCCCGCCCGCTTTGCCGACGAAACGGTGGTGGTGCAGGGCATTGCCGACTGTGTGTTTGAAGAAGACGGCCGGCTGGTGATCGTAGACTATAAAACCGACCGGGTCAGTCAGCCGGCTCAACTGGTGGAACGCTACGCCGCTCAACTGCGGCTGTACGGCGAACTGCTGGGGGCCGACCTGGGCCTGCCGGTGAAGGAATTGCTGCTGTATTCCTTTGCGCTGAACGCGGTAATCCCCCTGCCGCCGGAAGCGTAACGATTTTTTGTTGACCGGGCCGCCCGTGTGTGAACGGACGGCCCGTGCCCGTTTAGAGTGGTTGATTTTCCCGGCGGGATGATGTATAATGCCCATAAGTTCAAAACGAAAGGAAGTGGCTGACCCATGCACGGGCTTTATCCGTTTTATTTGGCGGCTTCCCGCTGGGTGCTGCCGGCGCTGGCGGTGCTGGTAGCGCTGTTTTGGGTCGCCTATTTTCGCGCCGCCCGGCCGCCCAAACGGGTGATCGCCCGCTTTGCCGACAGCCAGGGCGCTTCCTACCCCGTTACGGTGGCCGAAGGCTTTGTGGGCCGGGGCCGCCGCTGTGACGTGGCCTTGCCGGATGAAACGGTGCAAAAGGCCCACGCGGTGTTTTACCAAAAAAACGGCGGTTGGTGGATCGCGTCCCGCCGGGGCGACGTGACGGTGAACGATGTGCCGGCCGACGGCCCCGTGCCCCTGATGGACGGCGACATGCTCACCCTGGGCCGCACCGCCCTCACCTTTGTGTGCAACGATCCCGAACAAGAGGACATTTCTTCCTTTACCCCGCCCACCGGCGCGCTGCTGTTGGTGCTGCTCACCTTGTTTCAAGCCGTTATGGGCGGCCAGCTGTGCCTGCGGTATTGGACGGAACTGCCCCTGATGCTGCCCGTGTGTTTTGGCGCGTTGATCGCGGGGGAATGGCTGTATTTTCTGGTGGGCCGGTGGATCCCTCATTTTCATATGCTTATGGAGATCCCGGTGCTGTATCTCACCACCCTGGGGTTGGCGGTGTGCGCCTGCGCGTCGCCCGAAAACTTGTATAAACAACTGATCTGCGCTCTGCTGGGTATGGCTGGTTACATTGGCTTCACCCTGCTACTGCGCAAGGAATCCTGGTGCTACGCCCTGCGATTTGTGGTGGCGGGGATCACGCTGGCCGTGCTGTTGTTCACCGCCCTGTTTGGCACCCGCATTTTCGGCGCCCGCAACTGGCTTTCCATTGCCGGGTTTTCCCTGCAGCCGTCAGAATTTGCCAAAATCGCCTTTGTGTTCGTGGGGGCCTGCGGGTTGTACGTCACTACCCAAAAAAGGCTTAACCGCTGGTTCTTTTTGGCCTTTGCAGCGGCGGTGATGGGCAGCTTGGTGCTGATGGTAGACTTTGGCGCGGTGGCCATCTTTTTTGTGGCGCTGGTCATCATTCTGCTCATGCGGCTCACCGACGTGCGCCTGGTGGGCGCACTGGTGGCGGCCGCCGTGGTGGCGGGCGTGCTGGTCACGGTGCTGTATCCTTATGTTGCCAGCCGATTTGGTGCCTGGCTGCATGTGTGGGAAGTGGCCGACGCGGCCGGCTACCAGCAAACCCGCACCCTCATTGCCGCCGCCAGCGGCGGATTGCTCGGTGTGGGGGGCGGCAACGGATATTTGTCCGGCATCGCCGCCGCCGAAACCGACTTGGTGTTCGGCGTCGTCAGTGAAGAATGGGGCGGTCTCATCGCCCTGGGCGCCGCGCTGTGCTTTGTGGCGCTGGGTGTGTTGGCCCGCCGCTTGGCCGAAAACACCCGTTCGGCTTTTTACGCCATCGGCGTGTGCGCCGCCGCCGGTATGATGCTGTTTCAAGCGGCGCTGAATCTGTTTGGCTCCACCGACCTGCTGCCTCTCACCGGCGTTACCATGATGTTCGTCAGCCGGGGCGGCACCAGCTTAATGGCCGCCTTTTGGCTCATGGCCTATTTTAAAGCGGCCGAAGCCCGGCCCCATGGGCTGGAAACCGAACGGAGGCGATACTATTGAAACACACAGCGGCCCGTTCGCTTGCGTTGCGCTTGCTCATTTTGTTTTTTTGCCTTGGCCTGGCTTTGTATTACGGCCAGCTGGCGGTGCGGGGGGCCCGGTTTGCCTCTTACCCCACCAACCGGCACGTTTACGCCGACGGCCGCCTGGTGCGGGCGGGCGCCATAACCGACCGCAACGGCGTGGTGCTGGCCCACACGCAGGACGGCCAGCGTCTGTTTAACGAAAACGCCGAGATCCGCCAGGCCACCGTGCACGCGGTGGGGGATCTGGAAGGCTACGTTTCCACCGGCGTGCATACCGCCTTTTGGGCCGAACTTACCGGATATGACGCGGTAAACGGCCTTTACAGCGGCAACGGCGCCGGCCATAATATGCAGCTCACGCTGGACGCGGATCTGTGCGTGACCGCCTGGCGGGCGCTGGGTCGGCGGGCCGGCACGGTGGGCGTGTTCAATTACAACACGGGGGAGATCCTGTGCATGGTCAGCACCCCCACCTTCGATCCCCAACTGGCGTCGGCCGACGCCGGCAGCCAAAAGGGGGTTTACGTTAACCGCCTGCTGTCCGGCTCTTACGCGCCCGGGTCGGTTTTTAAAGTCGTCACCGCTCTTTCGGTGCTGCAAAACCTGCCCGACGCCCAAACCCGCACCTTCACCTGCCAGCGGGGCGTTACCATTGAAGACGAATGGCTCAGCTGCCTGGGCAACCACGGCACGGTAGACCTGCAAACGGCGCTGGTCAAATCCTGCAACGCCGCCTTTGCCCAGTTTGCGCTGGCCGTGGGGCGGGAAAACCTGACCCGCACCGCCCAAAGCGTGGGGTTTGACCGCACCCTTACCATGGACGGCATCGCCTGCACCCAAAGCCATTATGAGGGCATTGGCGCCCGCAGCATCGATTTCGGCTGGTCGGGCATCGGCCAGTATAACGATACGGTCAACCCGTTTCAGTATATGACCTTTATGGGCGCCATTGCGGGGGGCGGCAGCTGCGCCCGGCCCCATTTGGTAGCCGGCACCGATTCTCTGCCGGGCAAGGCCCGCCTGCTGGCCAACCGCGGCCGGGTGAATATGATGCGCCGGGACCACGCCCAAGTGTTGGGGGATATGATGCGCAAAGCGGTAACCGATCATTACGGCGACTGGCAGTTTAACGGGCTGGAGCTGTGCGCCAAAACCGGCACGGCCGAAATCGGCGACCGGGATACGCCCCACTCCTGGTTTGTGGGCTTTTGCCGGGCCGAAAGCAAGCCCTACGCCTTTGTTGTGGTGGTGGAAAACGCCGGTTCGGGCCTGGGCGCCGCCTCTTCCATTGCCGCGCGGGTGCTGCAGGCGGCCCCGTCGGCCGAATGACCTGCGCTATAACTTGTGGCCCCAAAAGCGGCCCGCCACCACATGTGCGGGCGGCAAAAAAAGTGACGTAAAATCGCAAAATTTTGCTTGCAATTTGGCGGTTTGTGTGGTATGATTCTTTTCGATGGTTTTTACAGTGAAAGAGGTGACAGAGAATGAAACAGGGTATTCACCCGAATTATGAAACCACCACCATCCGGTGTGCCTGCGGCAACGTGATCGAAACCCGCTCCACAAAAAAAGATATCCGTGTTGACATTTGCTCCAAATGTCACCCCTTCTTTACCGGCAGACAAAAGCTGGTAGATACCGGTGGTCGTGTGGAACGCTTCAACAAGCGCTTCAATCTGGATCAAAACAAATAAAAAAACGCAAGCGATGTGGCCTTTTCGTTACATCGCTTTTGTTTTTCATTATTGCCCGGGGCAGAAAGGAGACCGCCCATGTTGAACGCATACACCACCATTGCCGCGGCCGGACGGGCCGAAGTGACAGAAAAACGCTCCCGCTTTTTGGCAGTGGCGGCGCCGGTTTCGGCGGCGGAAGAAGCGCTGGCGCTGGTGCAGCAGGCGCGGGCCGAACATCACGACGCCCGGCACCACTGCTTTGCCTATTTGTTAAAGGGCGGCGAAAAACGGTATTCTGACGACGGCGAGCCCCAGGGCACGGCCGGCATGCCCATATTAGACGTGCTGGAACGCCGGGGCGTGGTAGACTGCGCCGTGGTGGTCACCCGCTATTTCGGCGGCACGCTGTTAGGCACCGGCGGGCTGGTGCGAGCCTATTCCGCCGCCGCCACCGGCGCGCTGGACGCGGCGCCCCCGTTGGCCATGGCCCGATTTGTGGCGGGATCCTTGCAGTGCACGTATACCGAATACGGCCGCGTTCCCGCCATCATTGCCGGATTGAACGGTTTGGTGCGCGATTCGGTGTTCGGCGCAGACGTGACCGTGACCTTTTATTTGCCCGCCGGGCGGGAAGCGGCCCTGTGCGATCAACTGCGGGAATACACCTGCGGCGCCTGCCGGCCCGTGTTTGCCGAACCGGTGTTTTTGGGCAAGGCCGGCGGCGATCTGCGGGTAGTGCCGGCCGCAACACCCGGCGCTTGACAAACCCATAGCCCATCCTCTATAATAGAACTATAGCGACGGCACGGTGAACGCCGCCGACGCGCTTATTATTCTCAAAATCGCCGCAGGCCCCGCTTGCGCAACTTGGCAACACAGAGAGGAAGAAGAATCATGAAAAAAGCATTGTGTGTTACGCTGGCGCTTTTTCTGGCGCTTTCGCTGGCCCTGGGCACGGCGCAGGCCGAAATTCCCGGCACCGGCGACATTGTGATGTTGTATGACTGCGAAACCAACCAGGATAACGGCCACCAGTCCCCCTGGGCGGTGGACGACGGCTTTTGCCAGGATATTTGCACCGAAGGGGAATACGGCATTGAGGTCACGTCGATCATGTGGCCCGGCCTTATGCTGTTTCACAATCTGGCGGTGGACTACGACACCCCCTCCCTGCTGCCCGACCTGACCACCTATGAATATGTGGAATTTGATTTGTGTTCGCATTATGATATGATCTGCGATTTGGAACTGTGCCTGGTGGCGGATACAACGGCCCACCACGGCAGCGACTGTGAAATGTTCGGCGTGTTTTTGCCGGCCGAACAGTTTGTGCATGTGCGCATGCCCATTGCGAATTTTGTGACCCACAGCCCCACCAACCGGGACAAGTGGGACGAAACCAACGATACCTACGGCCCCGAAACCCCCAATGTGGCTGCCCATTATTCGGGTTATTGTCTCGATTTTGTGCGGCGCATCCGGTTTCAGCTCACTTATTGCACCGACCCGGAAGGCAACGAAATGGATGAGATCTCGGTGATATTCGATAACATCACCGCTGTGAAAAACGGCGCTACCCATGCCCACATCGGCAATATGGAACTACCGTCCCTGCAGTATTGGGAAGATGTGAAAGACACCTATGTGCCTTCGGTGCCTGATGTTCCCTCTCAACCCGACGTGCTGCCGGATCCCGACGTGAAACGGGGCGACGTGAATGCCGACGGCACGGTGGACGCCCGGGACGCCTTAATGGTGTTAAAGGCCGCCGTGGGCAAGCTGGCTCTCACCGGCCGGCAAAAGGGCTACGCCAATTTGAACGAAGACGAAGCCATCAACGCTACCGACGCGCTCATCATTCTCAAAATCGCCGTGGGCAAGGCGTAACATTTGCATGGTAACGCAAAACCGCTTTTCGTATCCGTTACGAAAAGCGGTTTTTTTATGGCAGCGCTTCACACACCGCCTTAAACACCGGGGCAGCGTCCGCCCCGCCGGAAAGGCCGCCTTCCACCAGCACCGTGACCACATATCGGGGTGCGTCGGCAGGGAAAAAACCGGTAAACCAGGCCTGGGTCACCGCGCCGTTTCGGTCGGTTATGCCTGTTTGGGCAGTGGCGGTTTTGCCGGCGGCTGTTTGGCCGGCAGGGGCGGCGGCCCGGCCGGTGCCTTCCGTCACCACCGTTTGCATCATGGCCGCCAGCAGGGCGGCGGTGTCGCCGCTCATTACCCGCCGGCCGGCGGGGCTTTTCATGGGTATTGTTTTGCCGTCCCGGTCGGTCAGACTCAGCACCAGCAAAGGGCTATGCCACACGCCGCCGCCGGCAATGCAGGCCGTCATGGCGTTCACGTGCAGGGGCGTGGCCATCAGCGATCCTTGCCCTATGGCAAAATTGGCCAGCGCCGCCGGACTGCGCGCCAGTTCTTCCGCCGCCGGCAAGCGGCCCGCGTCGGCGGCCCAATCCTCCCACAGGGGCAGGGCTTGGCCAAAGCCCAGTTTCACCGCCATATCATACACCGCCTGCCCGCCTACCTCCCGGGCCAGGTCAATAAAGTAGGGGTTGCAAGACTGTGCCAGCGCCTGGGTCATAGTCAGGGTACCGTGGCCGTCGGCTTTGTGGCAATGGAATTTCTGCCCGCAAGTAATAGTGCCGGTGCAGGTGTAAGTGCGCCCGGGGTCAATGCCCTGCTCCAGCGCGGCGGCCGCCACGCACAGTTTAAAAACCGACCCCACGTTGTAAGCGGCGGTAACGCGATTAAAAAACGGCTGGTCCGGGTCGTTCAACGCCCGGTCGGCACGGGCGGGGGAATAGGCCGGAAAAGAGGCCGCCGCCACAATTTCACCGCTGCCCGGCCGCTGTATCACCACAGCGCCCCGGTCAATGCGGGCCGCCTGCTCCAGCGCCAGTTGGGCCGCCAGATCCAGCGTCGCGGTCACTCCGCCGTTGGCAGCCGGGCGGGTCTGGTTTGCCGCAACCCCGGCCAGCGCGCCGCCGGCCGCGTCGCCGGTGTAAGTCACGGTCAAGGGCGCGTTACAGCGCAGCCGGTCGTTAAATATCTGCTGCAAGCCGCCCACGCCGTTGCCGTCGCCGTTCACCATGCCCACCAAATGCACCGCCGGCTGCACCGCCGGCACCTGCTGGTGGCACACAAAAGTCAGCGCCCGGGGAGCCGCAAAGGCCCGTTTGGTGGTCAGCACAAAGGGGCGGCGCCCGGCCAACCCCGCCAGCGCGGCGGCCAATTCCGGCCCGGTCAGGGCGGCATGCACGGCCGAAACGGTTTGTGGGGTTGGCGTCAACACGGTTTTTATCACGGTCTGGCGGTTGGTCAGGGGGCGGCCGGCCCGGTCATACACCGTGCCGCGGGGCTCGTCCACCGTGAGAGTAAACAAAGCCTGCTGTTCGGCGGCGGCGCTGTAAGCTGGGCGCAGGCACACCGTGCCAAGCCGTCCGCCGGCTACCGCCAGACACAACAGCAAAGCCAAAAACAGGATCCATCCTCTGCGGCGCAACCGGTTTTCCCTCCGTTTCGTGGTTAGTATGGCGCATATCTTTAAAATAATACTTGTGCCCGGCGGCGCATTTATATATAATAAGACTTGCCGCGTGCGCGTCGGCTTTTCAACTTTGACAGAATGGGATGAGCAACCATGCAACTGGCAGCTGTAACGGCTAATATTAACGACATTATAAAGCAAATAGACGGCGTAGTGTGGGGATGGGTCATGATCGGCCTCATTTTGGCGGCCGGGATATGGCTCACCGTGCGCTCGCGGCTGGTGCAGGTGCTGCACTTGGGCAAGGCGTTAAAATTCATGGTGCAAAATGAAGAAGACGGCGTGGGGGAGGTCACCTCCTTCGGCGCGCTGTGCACCGCCCTTTCGGCCACCATCGGCACCGGCAACATTGTGGGGGTGGCCACGGCGGTGTGCGCCGGCGGCCCGGGGGCTTTGTTCTGGATGCTGGTCGCCGCCTTTTTCGGCATGGCCACCAAATATGCCGAAGGCCTGCTGGCGGTAAAATACCGGGAAGATAAGGGCAACGGCCATTTTTTGGGCGGACCCTTTTACTACATAGAAAAAGGCATGGGCCGCGGCTGGAAGTGGCTGGCCAAGCTGTTTGCCTTGTTTGGCACGCTGGCCGGCATTATGGGCATTGGTACCATCACCCAAATCAACGGCATCACCACGGCGGCCGAAGGCTTTTTTGACCCCGAAAAAGCGGGCGTGGCCTTTTCGCTGGGCGGTATGCATTACACCTGGACCACCGTTATCGCCGGGGCGGTGGTCACCCTGTGTGCGGGGCTGGTCATCATCGGCGGCATCAAGCGCATTGCCAAGGTTTCCGAAATCGTGGTGCCCTTTATGGCGATTTTTTACGTGCTGTTCGCTCTTATCATTCTCATCACCCACGTAACGCAGTTGCCGGCAGCGGTGGCGCTGGTGGTAAAAAGCGCCTTTGATGTGCGGGCGGTAGGGGGCGCCATTGCGGGCCTTTCCATTAAAATCGCCATGCAAAAGGGCATTGGCCGGGGCATTTTTTCCAACGAAGCCGGCCTGGGTTCGGCGCCTATCGCATCGGCGGCGGCCAAAACAAACGATCCCGTGCGCCAGGGCTTGGTCACCATGACCGGCACCTTTATCGACACCATCGTCATCTGCACCATGACGGGCCTTTCCATCGTGCTCACCGGTGCGTGGAATCCCCAAGTGACCGGCGCGGCGCTGGAAGGGGTACAGGTCACCACCTACGCCTGGCAAAACGGCTTGCCGTGGGATCCTCGCATTTCCGGCTTTGTGCTTATGATGTGCCTGGCCTTTTTCGCCTTCACCACCATTTTGGGGTGGGACTATTATTCCGAACGGTGTTTGGAATATCTGGCCGGCAAGCACACCGGGCTCATCCGGCTGTTTCGCTGGTTGTATATCGCGGTGGTGTTTGTGGGTCCCTATTTAACGGTGGAAGCCGTGTGGAACATTGCCGACGTGTTCAACGGCCTGATGGCTTTTCCCAACCTGATCGCCCTGCTGGCTCTGTCCGGCGTGGTGGCGCGGGAAACAAAAGCCTATCAACAGCGGCAAAAAATGCAAAAAGACGTGGCCCGGCTGGTGCGGTAGCGCCTTTGCCGCCGATTGCCCGGTCCACCGCAACATTTTGTGGCAAAGCGCCGCACAAGAGCCTATATTTTGCGGACTCTACTACCGGTAGAGTCCGTTTTTTGTTGAGTAGAACAGCCGTTTTTAAGCCGAGAAAGGGATTTTGGCACAATAGGGTGACTTCTGCTCGCCACCGGGGTATACTATAGGCACAGAAAATTGGATTGAGGTGGTTTCAATGAAAACAATTCAAATTTTTGGCGACTCGGTACTCAAAGGCGTTATGTACGATGAAACGGCTCAAAAGTATAAACTGTGCAAAAACAAAATTCAAGTGCCCGGGCTGGACGTGCGCAACAATTCTAAAATGGGCGCCACCATTACCGACGGCTTGCATATGATCGAAAAACGACTGGACGAATGCGGCCCCGACACCCTGGCGGTGATAGAACTGGGGGGCAACGATTGCAATTATCGATGGGACGAGATCTCGGCCCGGCCGGATGACCACCACGAATGCACCGTGGAGCCCGAGCCCTTTACCCGCCAGCTAAAAACCGCCGTTCACACCCTGCAAAAAACCGGCGCCACGGTGGCGCTGTGCAGTTTGGTGCCGCTATACGCGCCCAAGTTTATGAACTGGATCTCCCGCGGGCTGAGTTACGAAAACATCCTGCATTGGCTGGGAGACGTGGATCACTTATTCCGCTGGCAGGATCATTACAGCACCCTGGTTGTGGAAACTGCCAACCAAACCGGCTGCCAGGTACTGGACTTGCGGAGCAGCTTTTTGCAGCATGGCTACGGCGAATGGTTGTGCGCCGACGGTATCCACCCCACCCAGGCAGGCCACGAAAAAATTCACAACACGTTGGAATCGTTGTTGGTTCAAGCCGGGGTTTGACCGGCTGCGATAGGTAATAAGGGATTTGTTCCTTTGCTTGATGAGAAACGCCCCTGCCGCTTAGCGACAGAGGCGTTTCGTTATGCCCAAAAGAAAAACCGGCCCCGCTTGCGGGGCCGACACATAACGGAAAAATGAGTGGTGACATCGTGAGCCTATCATTATGAAACACAACCGATACCGTCAATCGATTTCGGGAAAATAAGCACGTTATTACGATTGTTTTGTATAATTATAACGCGCTGCTGTAAAAGAAAAGCCCCCCGACGACCTTTTTGAAGATCGGCAGGGGGCGGTATGCTTGCTTTTTTAATTGGCGCGTTCCAAGCGGCGGTCGGTTTTTTCGGCAGCGGCTTGCAGCAGGGCGGGCACGTCCCCGCCCGCCTGGGCGGCGGTCACCGTCTGGGCCCAATAGCCCTGCAAGGTGTCTAAACAATCCACAGCGGGCAGCGGGCGGGCGTCGGGCAGGGCGGCTATAAAGGCCTGCCAGGCGTCGGTTTGGTAATAGTCGTCGGCCCGGGCATCGCTTTGGGCGGGCACCAACCCCGCGGCGCGGCAGGCGGCCAGCGACCATTCGCTGTGCCCGCTATCACTATACCAGTTTAAAAAGTCAAAGGCGGCGGCTTTGCGGGCATTGTCTATGTCCTGGGGCACGCAGTAGGCGTACAGGGTCAGCGGGCCGGTCAGGCGGCCTCCTTCTTCCACAAAGGTCACGGGGGTAAAGCGGGCTTTGGCCCGGCTGCCGAAGGTGATCTCATATTCGGTGCTGCACACCAGCCCAAAGGCGGTGGCACCGGCAAAAAAGTCGTTATAGCCATAGTCAGGGCGGGCGTAGCCCTCCCGGCACAGGGTGGCCATCAGCGTAAGAGCCGATTCGCCCGCAGGGGAATTGAAGGCGGCGGTGCGTCCGTCGGGCGCCAGCAGATCGCCCCGGGCACTCCACAGCAGGCAGGCAAACTGGTTGGCCATGCCGGTCACGTCGGCCGGGTCGGTACACAGACCAAACGGTATTGCGTCGGGCAGGGTGTCTCGCACGGTTTGCAGCACATGCACCAGATCCCGGCGGGTTGCGGGCAACGTGGCGTCGCACTGAAATAGCAATTCATCGTTGCAGGCCAAGCACCACACGGCGCAGCCCAGCGGCAGTCCGCAGCGGGCGCCGTTCACCATCGACCGGCTCCAGCACACCGGATCAAACCGGGATTCCAACCGGTCGGCGCCGGCATAAGTCAAATCATACAACAGGCCGGCTTCGGCCGCCAGCGCCATTTGGTCTCGTTCCATCAGCACCACGTCGGGCAGGGCGCCCTTTTTTGCCATTTCGGCCAAATCGGCGGCGGTCACCGGCCCGCCCGGCGCGGCAGTCACAGTCACGGTGCTGTTTTGCCGGGTATAGGCCCGTGCGGCTTGGGCCAGGGCGTTGCCTTGCAGGGCCCCCGTAACGGTAAGCGGCAGGGGCTCCGGCGGGACCGTTTCTTCCACCGGCGATGAAGCCGCCGGCCGGGACGATACCGCCGTGGCGGACGCCGCCGAAGACGCCGGCTGCGGCGCGGGCGCCGATGACGCGGGCACCGACGACGCCGGGGCGGGCGTCGAAGAGCCGGCGGCGGTATAGTTCACGTAATACCGGCATAGGATCTCGTCGTTTTTATCGTAGCGGATCACCATCATATCCTGCTTCAGGGGGCGGTTCCAGCCCGAAAGCAGGGTGATCCAGTCGGTATCATACAGCGCAATATACTCCCCTTCGGCCGGGTCAAAGGCCAAATCGCCGCTTTGGCGGGGGTTTTCCAGATAGTCGTGCAGGGCGTTCCAGGTCCAGGTGCGGTCGCCGGGCAGGTCCAGGGTAATATCGGCCGGCGGCGTCGTGGTGGGAACCGAAACCACCGGCGCGGCCGGCGTGGGCGTCAGGGGTGTGGGCGCGGGCTGTTCTTTACAGCCAACGGCGCTTGCCGCCACCGCCAGCGCCAGCACCGGCAGCAAAAAGCGGATCCATTTCATAAGCACATTCCTTTTTATATACACATACGGTAAGGTCAATATAATAGCAGGAAGATTATACCACTCCCACACTTAAAAAGCAAGCCAAAACAAATGCGTTGACCCTCCGGGCGGGTTGTGTTACAATAATAGTATATGAAGGAAGGGGGCGAATACCCGTGCAAGCCGACGTTTTTGCGCAAGACGTGTGTTACTTAAAGGGCGTTGGCCCCAACCGGGCGGCGCTGCTGCAAAAACTGGGCATCGAAACGGTGGGCGATCTCATCGAAGCCTATCCCCGGGATTATCAAGACTGGTCTCACCCGGTGAGCATTACGGCTGCCCCCATAGACGAGCCCTGTTGTGTGCGGGCCACGGTGATCGCCCCGGCGGAAGAACGCCTGCTTTCGGGCGGGCGGCGGCTGTATACCGTGCTGGCGACTGACGGGCAGGTGAACCTGCGCCTTACCTTTTTTAACGCTCGCTACACCGCGGCGCAGCTCCAGCGGGGCCGGGATTATTTGTTTTACGGCAAACTGGGCGCCGGGTTTACCCTGCGTGAAATGGTTGCGCCTCAATTCGCGCCGGCCCAAACGCCGCCGGCGCTGCACCCGGTGTATCCCCTCACGGCCGGTCTTTCCAACAAGGTGATGACCGGGCTGGTGAAAAACGCCCTGGCCAGATGCGACCGCCCGCTGGCCGATCCGCTGCCCGACGCCGTGCGCCGGCAATACGGCTTGTGCGAACTGGACCGGGCGGTGGAGACCATTCATTTTCCGCCCACGGCCCAGGCGGCGCAGGAAGCCCGCCGCCGGCTGATATTTGACGAATTGCTCACCCTGCAATTGGGGCTGGCCCGGTTAAAAAACCGCAGCCGCGGCGTTACCGACGTGGTGATCACCCGCGACCGCACCCCCGATTTTTTTGCCCGGCTGCCGTTTGCACCCACCGGCGCCCAGCGGCGGGTGATCCGGGAAGCCCTGACCGATATGCAAAGCGGCGTGCCCATGAACCGGCTGGTGCAGGGAGACGTGGGCAGCGGCAAAACCGCCGTGGCGGCGGCGCTGTGCCACACGGTGGCGCTTAACGGCTGGCAGTGCGCTGTGATGGCGCCCACCGAAATTCTGGCTACCCAGCATTACGAAACCTTCAGCCGGCTGTTTGCCGGCACCGGCCTGCGGGTGGCGCTGCTCACCGGCTCCCAAACCAAAAAGCAAAAGCAGGCGGTGTTGGCCGACCTGGCCGCCGGCGCCGTTCACGTGGTGGTGGGCACCCACGCCCTGCTGCAGGAAACTGTGCGGTTTTACGCCCTGGGCCTGGTGGTTACCGACGAACAGCACCGCTTTGGCGTGGGCCAGCGGGCCGCTCTGTTAAAAAAGGGCAGCGCCCCCCACATGCTGGTCATGTCGGCTACCCCCATCCCCCGCACGCTGGCGCTTATTATTTACGGCGACCTGGACCTGTCGGTGATAGACGAACTGCCCCCCGGCCGCCAAACCGTGGCCACCTACGCGGTAGATTCTTCTTACCATGAGCGGGTGTACGCCTTTATTCGCAAGCACGTGGCCGCCGGCCGGCAGGCTTATATCGTTTGCCCGCTGGTAGAAGAGGGGGACGAGCCCTCCGACCTGACCGCCGCCACCCAATATGCCGAAACATTGCAAACCGAAGCCTTTCCCAACTGCCGGGTGGCGCTGCTGCACGGCAAAATGCCCGCCGCCCAAAAAGAACAGGTCATGGGGGCCTTTGCCGCCGGGCAGATCGATATTCTGGTGGCCACCACGGTGATAGAAGTGGGGGTAGACGTGCCCAACGCCGTGTTGATGGTGGTGGAAAACGCCGAACGGTTCGGCCTTTCGCAGCTGCACCAGCTGCGGGGCCGGGTGGGCCGGGGACAGTACCCCTCCACCTGCATTTTGATTTCCGACCATCAGGGCGAAACCAACCGCAAGCGGCTTAACGTGCTGTGCCAAACGGCCGACGGCTTTCGCATTGCGGATGAAGATTTGAAACTGCGGGGCCCCGGCGACTTTTTCGGCGCCCGCCAGCACGGCCTGCCCCGGTTAAAGCTGGCCGACCTGCTGACCGATACCGAGACCCTGCGCCAAACCGCCCGGGCGGCGGCCGACCTGCTGCAGACCGACCCCACCCTGTCCCGTCCGGAACACGCCGGCCTGGCCGCGGCAGTCAAACGCATGCTTCATCGGGCCTATACGGCGTAAAAAAGTATAATTTTTCTGTTTTCGCTCTGCCTTCTCCGGCAGGGCGATATTTTTTATGTGTCAAAAATTCGCCCCGGTTTTTGTGCAACATGCCGGACCAAATGTGAACAAACTGTGAACAA
>CADBNN010000105.1 GCA_902796075.1 Oscillospiraceae bacterium
GATCAAGCAATTTATTATCGGACATATTATGTACCCCTTACGTTTCTTCTCTAAAAAATATACCACATCGTCAGAAAAAGTCAATGACAATGATATATTGCCTTGCGGCGATATGATATACCGTGCTGACGCCCGGTATGATATATTGCTTCTTCGTCGCAATATGATATAATATCCGTTCCTGATACGCCCGCAGGCGTATATCATCCGCGAAGGGATATCATATGCGAAGCATATATCATCCGTTCTGGCAGGAACGGATATCATTGAAAGAAGCGTCTTTTGATAGACAAAAGACGCTTCTTTCATGGTGGAGATAAGGGGGATCGAACCCCTGACCTCTTGACTGCCAGTCAAGCGCTCTCCCAGCTGAGCTATACCCCCAATTATTCGCCGAAAGAATTCGGCGAGGATTATACTATCACACTTCGCTTTGAAATGCAAGCCTTTTTTTGAAAAAAATTTATTTTTTTATTGGCAGCCGCCGCATTTGGCGCACTGACCGTCCTCATGCGTGGTGGCCAGCACTTCACACAGCGCGGTGCGGGCGCCGTAAACGCCGAAGGGAGAAAGCGATTCAACGTCGTCGGCAGGGTCTTGCCGGCGCAGCAACAGACCTGCTTGCCGCAGCAGCTGCAGCGCACGGGCAATGGATTCATCGTCGGTTTGCAGAGCGGCGGCCAACTGTTGGGGCGTTTGGGGCTGTTCCATCAAAGCGTCTATCACACACAGGCAGGTTTCGTCCGCCAGCGCCCGGCCAATGGAAGCCACCATGGCATGGCGGGCTTGTTGTTCACTCATGTTGCGTTCTCCTTTTGCTTGTTATGCCCGGCCGAAAGCGGCCGGGCATAAACCGTTGATCCGATCAGGTAAGGTCTTGCACGTACAAGGTGCGCACGTTTTCCTGTGCCGGCTGTTCAGCCGGTTGTGCCTGGGGATGGTTGCGTTTTTGCAGGAATTTTTCCGCAACCTGGGGAAACAGCGCGTAGCTTAACACGTCTTCTTCACATTTGGCCAGGTCGCCGGCCTCGGCCCGGTACTTTTCCAGTTCGGGCTGCAACAGGTCGGCGGGCCGGCAGGTGATAACGGGATCGTCTCCAATGGCTTTTTTGCGCACTTCTTCGTTCACGGGCGCGGGCAGACGGCCGTATTCGCCCCGCAGAAGGCCCTTGGATTCCTTGGAAACCATTTTGTACCGCTCCCCTGCCAGCACGTTGAGCACCGCTTGAGAGCCAACGATCTGGCTGGTAGGCGTGACCAGCGGCGGATAGCCGAAGTCTTTCCGCACACGGGGCACTTCCGCCAGCACGTCATAATACTTATCTTCCGCGTTGGCCTGCTTGAGCTGAGAAATCAGGTTGGACAGCATGCCGCCCGGCACCTGATACAGCAAGGTGTTGGTGTCTACGTTAAGCACTTTGGGGTCCAAGCTCCCCTGCTCTTTCAGCTTTTGGGCCACGCCGCGGAAATGGGCGGCGGCTTTGCTCAGATTCTCCAAACTGAGGCCGGTATCCCGCTCGGTGCCTTTTAACGTGGCCACCAGCGATTCGGTGGCAGGCTGCGAAGTGCCGTTGCCCAGTGGCGACAAAGCGCAATCTACAATGTCTACGCCCGCCATGCAGGCCATTAAATTGGTCATGTCGCCGGTGCCGGTGGTGTTGTGGGTGTGCAAATGAATGGGCACGCCCACCCGTTCTTTCAACTTTTTCACCAAATTGTGCGCTTCCATAGGCAACAGCAGGTTGGCCATGTCTTTGATACATATCACGTCGGCGCCCATTTCTTCCAGCTGCATGGCCAGCGTTACAAAGTATTCCTCGTTATGCACGGGGCTGATGGTGTAACTGATGGCCGCTTCGCAGGTTCCGCCGTAACGCTTTACGCTTTCCATGGCTTTGGCCATGTTGCGGGTATCGTTAAGCGCGTCGAAAATGCGCACCACGTCGATGCCGTTTTCGATGGATTTTTTGCAAAACGCTTCCACCACGTCGTCGGCATAATGCTTGTAGCCCAAAATGTTTTGGCCGCGCAGCAGCATTTGCAGGGGCGTTTTGGGCATGGCTTTTTTCAGAGCGCGCAAACGCTCCCAGGGATCTTCGTCCAAAAAGCGCATACAAGCGTCAAACGTGGCGCCGCCCCAGCATTCCAGCGACCAGTAGCCCATATTGTCCAGCAGTTCGCAGGCGGGCAGCATATCTTCCAGCCGCATGCGGGTAGCCGCTTGGGACTGGTGCGCGTCACGCAGAATGGTGTCGGTTATGCGCAAAGGTTTCTTTTCCAACGATCGTCACTCCTTAACAGGCAGAAAACTAACCCAAAATAGCGATGAGGGCGCCGGCGGCAATGGCCGAACCGATAACGCCCGCCACGTTGGGGCCCATGGCGTGCATAAGCAGGAAGTTGCCGGGATTCTCTTCCTGCCCCACTTTTTGGGACACCCGCGCGGCCATGGGAACCGCCGAAACGCCGGCGGAGCCGATGAGGGGGTTGATTTTATCTTTAATAAACAAGTTCATAAATTTGGCCAACAGCACGCCGCCCGCGGTGCCCATGCTGAACGCGATAACGCCCAGCAGCAAAATGAATAGAGTTTTGGCGTTGAGAAAGTTGGCCGCCGTGGCCGTTGCGCCAACCGAAAGGCCCAAAAATACGGTGACGATATTCATCAATTCGTTTTGCACCGTTTTGGAAAGCCGTTCCGTTACGCCGCATTCTTTGAGCAGGTTGCCCAACATCAGGCAGCCCACCAGCGGTGCGGCAGAGGGCACCAACAGCGCCACAAAAATGATGACCACGATGGGGAACAAAATCTTTTCGGTTTTGGAAACGGGCCGCAGCTGTTTCATCACGATCTGCCGCTCTTTTTTGGTGGTGAGCAGTTTCATGATGGGCGGCTGGATAACGGGCACCAGCGCCATGTAGGAATAGGCCGCCACCGCAATGGGGCCCAGCAGGTCGGGCGCCAGTTTGGAAGTGACGTAAATAGCCGTGGGGCCATCCGCCCCGCCGATAATGCCGATGGAAGCGGCTTCCAGCGAAGTGAAGCCCAGCAAAATAGCGCCCAGGAAGGTGATGAAAATACCGATTTGCGCCGCCGCGCCCAGCAACAGGCTTTTGGGGTTGGCGATCAGGGGGCCGAAGTCGGTCATGGCGCCCACGCCCAAAAAGATGAGGCAAGGATAAATGCCCAGTTTAACGCCGAGATACAAATAATCCAGCAAACCGGCGCCAACCGAATACACCTGGCTGGCAAGCACGGTTTGGCCGCTCATGAGCACGCCATCTTGCAACAGCAGGCCTTTGGCGTCGATTACAATATTGACGCTTTCGGCCAACACATTGCCGGCGCCGTCTACCAGCGCGCCGGCCGCATTCAGCACCATATCGGGCGTTAGCGAAACGCCCGTGATATGGCCGAACAGGCTGTTGCCCAAGGCGATATCGCCTGATTGAAGCAGGTGAAAATAACCTGCGTTGAGCAGTTCGGGCGAAAGGTTGGCCGAATTGACCACATTGGCGCCGCCGAACATTTCCCAGTTCACATGGCCGCCGGCAAACAGGTCGGAATGATACATTTCCGCCCCCGGCAGGTTGGTGAGCAGCATGCCGATGGCAATGGGCAGCAGCAACAAGGGTTCAAACTTTTTCACAATGGCCAGATAGCACAAGAAGCAGGAAATGGCGATCATGACCAGCCGCAGGGGATCGCCGGCGATAAGGAAAAAGCCGGTATCCCGCAAAAAATTCAAAATGGATTCCACCATGCCGATATCCTCCGCCGGTTACGCCAGCACACACAGGCAGGCACCGGTTTCCACCGCGGCGCCGGGCGCTACCTGTACCGAAGCCACCGTGCCGTCACGCGGGGCCATGATCTCGTTTTCCATTTTCATGGCTTCCAGCACCATGAGCACCTGGCCTTTTTTGACCGCGTTGCCCGCCTGCACGTTGACCGACAGAATGTTGCCGGGCATGGGCGCGCAAATGGCTTCGCCTTCGCCGGGCGCCGCAGGAGCGGCGGCAGGGGCGGTCGCGGCAGGCGCGGGGGCGGCCGCCGCTTGTTCGCCGTCGATAACTTCCAGCGTTACTTCATACATATTACCGTTCACGTTCACTCTGTACTTTTTCATTGTATTCACCTGTATCCTTTACAGTTTTTTAAACGATGTGATGCGGATGCCGTTTACGTCGGTACCCAATTCTTCCGCCACGGCCGCCGAAACAGCCGCCAGGATCTCTTGCTTGTTTTCTTCCGGCTGCATGGCGGGCGCCGCCGGTTGAGACGGCTGCGCGGCGCTTTTGCCGGCAAAAAACAGGCTGAAAAGTTTGCAAACCACGATAAGGCAAATAAGGCCCACAAACACGGTGCCGATGCCCATGAGCACAATGAAAAACACATTGGGCTGGGTTTGAGAAAAATTATCAAAACTGATATTGCTGAAATCAAACATAAGACGAATCCCCTTTACTTTTTGGCCCAACTGTCTTTGAGCGCCACGGTGCGGTTAAATACCAAACGGTCGCCGTCAGACGAAGGATCTACACAGAAATAGCCCTGCCGCATGAATTGATAGGTAGCGCCCGGCGCACTGGACAGCAGCGAGCGGTCGATTTTGCAATCGTGCAGTTCTTCTACCGAATGGGGGTTGAGGTGCTCGGTAAAATCGGCCACGCCCACTTCGTTAGAAGGATTTTCCACCATAAACAGCCGGTCATACAGCCGCACGGTCACGTTTGCGGCCGCGGCGGCCGAAACCCAATGCAGGGTGCCTTTTACCTTGCGGCCGTCGGGGCTTTCACCGCCGCGGGTGGCGGGATCGTAGGTGCAATGCACGGCCAGAATATTGCCGTTTTCATCTTGTTCGACCGAAGCGAACTTAAGATAGTATGCCCCTTTCAGCCGTACTTCCCGTTCGGGACACAGCCGGAAAAAGCCTTTGGGCGGTTCCAGCGAAAAATCGTCTTGCTCAATATAGATTTCACGCGAGAATGTAACGGGTGCTTTGCCCTGCTCCGGCGCGTTGGGATTGACTTCAATTTCGATCTGCTCGGTCTGGTCGGCCGGATAGTTGTCGATGATCACCTTCAACGGCCGCAGTACCGCCATGGCCCGGGGCGCCGACTGGTTGAGATGGTCGCGCACGCAGGCTTCCAGCAGGGCAAAATCGATGACCGAATTGGCTTTGGCAACGCCGATGCGATCGCAGAAATCCCGAATGGCCTCGGCCGGATAGCCGCGTCGCCGCAGGCCGCAAATGGTGGCCATGCGAGGATCGTCCCAACCGGACACGATACCGTCGTTAACAAGCCGCAAACATTTGCGTTTGCTGGTAAGGGTGTAGTTCAGGTTCATGCGGGCAAATTCGATTTGCCGGGGCGGCGTGGGAATGTTCAGGGTGCGCAGCGTCCAGTCGTACAGCGGACGGTGGTTTTCGAACTCCAGCGAACACAGCGAGTGGGTCACGCCCTCTTTCGCGTCTGAAAGCGGGTGGGCAAAGTCGTACATGGGATACACACACCACTTGTCCCCCGTGCGATGATGATGCGCTTTCAGCACCCGGTAGATCACCGGGTCGCGCATATTCAGGTTGGGGGAAGCCATATCGATCTTGGCCCGCAGCACCCGGCTGCCGGTTTCAAACTCCCCTTCGGTCATGCGGCGAAACAAATCTTTGTTTTCTTCGATCGTCCGGTTACGGTAGGGGCTTTCTTTTCCCGGTTCGGTAAGGGTGCCCCTGTATTCCCGGATCTCGTCCGCCGAAAGATCGTCAACGTATGCCAGCCCCATATCGATCAGTTTGCAGGCGCATTCATAGATAAAATCAAAATAGTCGGAAGCGTAATATACGTTGTCCCAATGGAAGCCCAACCAGCGGATGTCTTCCATGATGGCGTCTACATATTCGGTGTCTTCTTTAACGGGATTGGTGTCGTCAAACCGCAAATTGCAGGTGCCGCCGTATTTTTCCGCCGTGCCGAAGTCGATGCAAATGGCCTTGGCGTGGCCGATGTGCAAATAGCCGTTTGGTTCGGGCGGAAACCGGGTTTGCACATGGGTGTACACCCGGTTCTTCAAATCTTCATCAATCAAATCATGGATAAAGTTTGAAGGCTCTTTGATGATCTCTTCCATACTGTTCTCCTTTATGTTATGTGCAAAGTTACAGATGAATCGGCAAACGCGTCAGCCCTGCAAAGCGGCGATGGCGCCGGCCACGCGTTTTTCGCATTCCGCCGGGCCCAGCAGTTGAATGATGGCATGCAGGTCGGGGGTATTGCGCCGGCCGGTGAGCGCCACGCGCACCACGGTGCTCACGTCGCCCACATGGCCCTTAAAGCCGGCGGGATCTTTTTTGTACGCCTTAACGTCGGGGCAATAGCCCAACGGCTCGCACAAGGCTTTTAACGCGCCAAACCAGGCGTCTGAATCCCAAGCGGGGTCGAATGCGGCCTGATAAGCCCGCAGCACGGCAGCCGCGTCGGCAGGGGCCACATTTTCGGGCCATTCATAGGCCGTGGGCGCAGCAAAGAAATAGGCGGTATAGTCTTCACACTGGGCAAAGTTAGCCAGATCCTTGCGGGGCTTGGCGCCGCCGCGGCCGATGGCGAAAATGCCCCTGGTAAACGCCCGGTCGCGGATGAGCTGCTCATAATACGCGGGCCGATAGGTTTTGGCCCAGTCGATCACCGCGTCGGTGATCTCGTCAGCCGAAAAGCCGGCGATCACATTTTTGCTCACATCGTTAAACTTTACCAAGTCTACCAGCGCGCCGGAAGCGGACATTTTTTTCACGTTAAAGGGAAATGCGTCCTGCGGGGCGGCGGGGTTGGCCTTGCGCCATTCTTCAAAGTTGGAATTAGCCAGCGTGAGCAGATACTCTTTGACCGAGCGGGCCGGATAGCCTTGCTCGAAATAATAGGAAACGGCCGCTTCCGGGTCTTTGCGTTTGGAAAGTTTGCGCTTGCCGCCGTTATCTTCTTTCATCAGCGGCGCGATGTGAGCGTATTTGGGCGGCTTAAAGCCCAACAGTTTGAACAGCTGCAAATGGATGGGCGCCGAAGCGATCCATTCGTCCCCCCGCACCACGTGGGTGGTGCGCATCAAGTGGTCGTCTACCACATGGGCGAAGTGATAAGTGGGAATCCCGTCGGCCTTGAGCAATACCACGTCTTGTATATTCTCGGGCATTTCGATCTTGCCCTTGATGAGATCTTCAAACACGACCTTGCGGCTTTCGTCCCCCGGCGAGCGCAGGCGCAGCACGTAGGGATCGCCGGCGTCCAGCCGGGCCAAAACGGAATCGAAATCCGCATCCCGCCATTTGGCATAGGGGCCGTAATAGCCGGGTGTGCGTTTTTCCGCTTCCTGCCGGGCCCGCAGGTCTTCCAGTTCCTGGGCCGTGCAAAAGCAGGGATAAGCCAACCCTTGTTCCAACAGCAGTTTGGCAAACACGTGGTATATCTCTTTGCGTTGGCGTTGGTAATAGGGGCCGTAATCGCCTTTTTCTTGTTGGGCGCTCACCACGCCTTCATCCACCGTAAAGCCGAAGTTGGCCAAATCTTCCAAAATGGCGCTCACGCCGTCGGCCACTTCCCGCTTTTGGTCGGTATCCTCAATGCGTACATAAAACACGCCGCCGGTGGTGTGGGCGGTGCGTTCACTGATGAAGGATGAAAACAAATTGCCCAGATGCATGTGCCCGGTGGGGCTGGGCGCAAACCGGGTGACGCGCGCCCCCTCTGGCAGTGAACGGGGCGCAAAGCGCGCCTCTAACTGCTGCGGCGTGGGCAGCGGGTCGGGAAACAAGCGTGCGGAAAGTTGTGTGAGTTGCTGCTGATCCATGAGTTGAAAAGCCCTTTCCCGGAGAAGAAAACCAATCTTCCCCATTATCAAAATCTCTGAATATTATGACAGATACGGCCGCTAATTGCAAGTGTTTTTGCCAAAAAACAGAAATTTTTCAGCTATTGCGAATTCCCGCCGGTTTTAATTGACAAATTGTTTATATTATGCTATATTATTTTTTTGTAATGCGCACGCGCCCCACGGGGCCGCCGTGTGCCGATTCTATTTGAAAGAGAGGGGTTTGCATGGCGTTTGTCATCCCGGAAGGCTACCGTTCCCTGCTGGATATCCACACAACGCAGTTAGCCATTAAAGACATCAAAGATTTTTTTCAAAAGGAACTGGCGGTCCGCCTGAATCTGTCCCGGGTAACGGCGCCGTTGTTCGTGCATCCCGCCTCCGGCCTGAACGACCGGCTTAACGACGTGGAGCGGCCGGTGACATTTGACATTCTGGAAACGGGCGAAGTGGTAGAAGTGGTCCATTCCCTGGCCAAGTGGAAGCGCTACGCCCTGAAACAATACGGTTTTAGCATGGGCGAAGGGCTTTATACCGACATGAACGCCATTCGCCGGGACGAGACCACCGACAACCTGCATTCCCTTTATGTTGACCAGTGGGATTGGGAAAAAATCATTGCCCGCGAAGAGCGCACCACCGGGACCCTGGAAGAAACGGTGAAAACCATTTATGAAGTGCTGAAGGCCACCGAGCGAGTAGTACACGACCGCTACCCCGCCATAACGCCCGTGCTGCCGGAACAGATCAAGTTTGTAACGTCGCAGGAACTGGAAGACGCCTGGCCGTCCCTGACCCCCAAGCAGCGGGAAAACGAGATATGTCGTCAATACGGCGCGGTGTTTGTTTCGCAAATAGGCGGCAAGCTGCGTTCCGGCGCCATTCATGACGGCCGTGCCCCCGACTATGACGACTGGTCGCTCAACGGCGATATTCTGGTGTGGTATGAACCGCTGCAAACGGCGTTTGAACTTTCGTCTATGGGCATTCGGGTAGACGAAAACACGCTGGTTTCTCAGTTGGCGGAGCGGCAGGTTTCCGACCGGCTGGCGCGGCCCTTCCAGCAGGCGGTGCTGCACGGTCAGCTGCCCTACACCATCGGCGGCGGCATCGGCCAATCCCGGCTGTGCATGTTCTTTTTAAAAAAAGCCCACATCGGCGAAGTGCAGGTTTCCCAATGGCCCAAGGCGATGTTGAACGCCTGCGAAGCCGCCGGCATTCACATTTTGTAATATGAAGATATTGCTCATTCGCCACGCCGAACCGGACTATTCCATCGATTCTCTCACGCCGAAAGGACGACGGGAAGCCGCGCTGCTGGCCAAACGGCTGGCGCCGCTTACGCCGGTGGAAGGCTGGTATTGTTCCCCTCTTGGCCGAGCCAAAGACACGGCCGCACCCACCATGCAGGCGGTGGGCGCCCAATGCGAAATATTGCCCTGGCTGCGGGAGTTTTGCGCCACCATGCCCGACCCTGACACCGGCAAAATGCGCATTCCCTGGGACTTGAAACCGGCTCTGTGGAAAAACGAAAGAGCCCTGTATAACGAACAAACCTGGGCCGACCACCCGCTGTTTGCGGGAGGCACCGTGCCGGTAGACCAGGTGTATGCCGAAACTTGCGAAGGCATTGACGCGCTGTTGGCAAAGCACAGCTATACGCGAGAGGGTTATATGTATCGCTGCCAACACAACCGGGAAGGATACTTGGTTTTGTTTTGTCACATGGCGGTAGCCATGGCCGTGATGGGCCATTTGCAAGGGGTTTCGCCTTTTTTGCTGTGGCACACCTTTTGCATGCCTCCCACCGGCGTGACCACGCTGGTTAGCGAAGAACGCACCCCGGGGCTGGTGCAGTTCCGCTGTTTTCAGTTGGGCGACACCTCCCATTTGGCGGTGGGCGACGAGCGGCCCTCCCGCATGGCCATGTTTCCGGAGGTTTACAACGGGATCGACAACACCATGCAATCGTAACGTTGCTTTTTTTGCATAATTGATATATAATGGAATCAACAAAGAAAACAGGTGATAACACTATGGCAGAACAAAAGAAAATGGTGGAAGAGATCACGTCGATGGACGTGGATTTCGCCAAATGGTACACCGACGTGGTGAAAAAGGCCGAACTGGTGGACTACGCCAGCACCAAGGGGTGCATGATCATTCGCCCCTACGGCTACGCCATTTGGGAAAACATTCAAAAGGACCTGGACGCCCGCTTTAAGGCGCTGGGTCACGAAAATGTGATGATGCCCATGTTTATTCCCGAAAGCCTGCTGCAAAAAGAAAAAGACCACGTGGAAGGCTTTGCGCCGGAAGTGGCGTGGGTGACCCACGGCGGACAGGAGGAACTGACCGAGCGGCTGTGCGTGCGGCCCACCTCCGAAACGCTGTTTTGCGAACATTACGCCCACGTGATCCAATCCTATCGGGATCTGCCCAAACTGTATAACCAATGGTGTTCGGTAGTGCGTTGGGAAAAAACCACCCGGCCGTTTTTGCGCACCACGGAATTTTTGTGGCAGGAAGGCCACACCATGCATGAAACCGCCGAAGAAGCCAAGGCCGAAACCGAACAGATGCTCAACGTATACGCCGATTTTTGCGAACAGGCGCTGGCCATTCCCGTTGTGAAAGGTCGCAAAACCGACAAAGAGAAATTCGCCGGGGCGGAAGCCACCTACACCATTGAAGCCATGATGCACGACGGCAAGGCTTTGCAAAGCGGCACCAGCCACTATTTCGGCGACGGCTTTGCCCGTGCCTTCGGCATTCAGTTTATGGACCGGGACAACAAGCTGCAGTATCCCCATCAAACCTCTTGGGGCATGTCTACCCGCATCATCGGGGCGATCATTATGACCCACGGCGACGATAACGGCCTGGTTCTGCCCCCTGCTGTGGCGCCTATTCAACTGGTGATCGTACCGATCGCGGCCCACAAACCGGGTGTGAGCGAAAAAGCGCAAGAACTGCGTGCCCGCCTGCAAAACGTGTGTCGGGTCAAGCTGGACGACAGCAAACAGTCTCCCGGCTGGAAGTTTGCCGAATATGAAATGAAGGGCGTGCCCCTGCGGCTGGAGCTGGGCCCCCGGGATCTGGAAAACAACTGCTGCGTGATCGTGCGGCGGGACAACCGGGAAAAACAAGTGGTGCAGTTGGATGAACTGGAAACCGCCATTCCCGCCCTGCTGCAGCAGGTGCATGACGGACTGTATGAAAAAGCGCTGCAGCGCCGCCACGATATGACCTACGACGCCCACACCATGGAAGAAATGATAGACATTGCCGAACACAAGCCGGGCCTTGTGCGGGCCATGTGGTGCGGCGATCTGGCTTGCGAAGAAGCCATTAAAGAAAAAGCCGGTCTTACCTCCCGCTGCATGCCATTTGAACAGGAACAGCTGGACGACGTGTGCGTGTGCTGCGGCAAACCGGCCAAAACCATGGTATATTGGGGCAAGCAATATTAAAGCATTTGCCTGTTGAATAACGTCAACGCAAGGAGCTAACGAATGATGCAAACTGCCATGTATAAACGAATCGTGCTGGCGCTCATCGCCTGCCTTACCGCTTTTTGTTTGTGCTTTACGGTGGCACTGGCCGCCGGGGACGACGCTTCACAGCCGGCAACCGTATCCCAAAATGAATCGGTGCCAGCCGAAAGCGTAAACACAGGCGAATCCGCACCGTCTCAACCGGTGGAATCCGGCATTGTTTCTTCGGAACCCACGCCGGTTTCCAATGGGAGTGAAGTCTCCTCCACCATTTCGCAAACGCCTTCTTCCCTGCCCGAATCCCAAACCGAAAGCACGGCTTCACAAGGGCAAAGTGGACCGGCATCTTCCCAAACCGCCACGTCGCAGCCCGCGTCTTCGCAAGCGGCTTCGTCGGCCGCCTCATCGCAAGCCGCGTCAAACGTAACGTCACAGGAAAGCGCCATTTGGTTCAACAGCAGCGCCACCGGCAGTTTTGTTTACGACGGGTCTTATCAGGGCTTGGCTTCGTCGGTAAACGAAGAAGACGTGCCGGAGGCGAACAAACCGTCGGCCCGTTCTTCCCTGGCCAAGCGATATGCCAACTATGCCACCATCGGCATGGTAGTGTTTGCTCTGGCGGCGGTGGCAGTGATCGTTTGGCTGATCGTTTATAACCGCAAGGTAAGCAAATCCAAAAAACTGCATCCGGAATGGTATGCGGATAAAAACAGAGGCAAGCACGATAAATAAACACATAAAAAGCAAGACGGTCATACCCGGGGTATGGCCGTCTTTTATTATGAAGGTGCTCAGCGGTCGAAGGCAGGATTGAAGGCGTAAAAATTTTTGCTGTTTAAGCGATCCTGCACCAGCCGCAGGGCTTCGCCGAAGCGTTGGAAGTGTACGACCTCTCTGGCGCGCAAAAAGCGGATGGGGTCTTTCACGTCCGGGTCGTCGGTCAGCCGCAAAATGTTATCGTAGGTACTGCGGGCCTTTTGTTCGGCCGAAAGATCTTCATGCAGATCGGCGATCACGTCGCCGGTGACCGAAAAAGTGGCGGCCGAAAACGCTTCGCCCGACGCCGCTATCGGGTAAACGCCGGTGGTGTGGTCTACAAAATAATCGTCAAAGCCGGCTTCTTTGATTTGCTGAGGCGTCAGATTGCGGGTAAGCTGATACACAATGGTGCCCACCATTTCCAGGTGGCCCAGTTCCTCGGTGCCGATGTCGGTCAAAATGCCTTTCACTTCGGCATACGGCATGGAAAAGCGCTGGCTCAAATAGCGAATGGATGCGCCAAGCTCACCGTGGGGGCCGCCGTATTGGGTAATGATCGCCTTGGCCAGTTTGGGGTTGGGCGTTTTGATCTTTACCGGGTATTGCAGGCGTTTTTCATATTGAAACATGTGCTATTCCCCTTCCGTTGTTTCCCACGGCCAGGGACTGTTCACCCATTCCCACCGGGCGTCGCCATACGCGTCGCCGGCGGTCAGGGGGCCGTATTTGGATTCATATTCTTCGGTCAGGCGGCGGGTTTTTGCTTCATAATGGCGGTAGCGGGCCAGGGCCTCGGCGTCGCCGGGGTGGGTATCCAGATACATATGCAGTTCCCACGCGGCAAACTGGGCCACCGAAAGTTTTTGCAGCAACGCTTGGCGCGGGTTCATGCCAAAACACCTCGCTTGCCGGTAAACGGCTTATACAAGCCGTTAAAAACCGTGCCTTTGGCAAAGCCTTCTTCCGCCGCCATCATATCGCTGTTTTGCTGAAAGGGCACATAAGCAATGGCCAGCGAAAGGGTGTGCGGCAGCGGCGCAGGCGGCGTATAGCCGGGCACGTCCGGTTTGGCCGCAACGGGGATCGCGGTATCTTCCGCATCATACATGGGCATATCTCTCCTTTGCATTTGTAACAAGGCCGGAGCGAAAAAGGCCTTGTCCATTACCACTGTATGCGCCGCACGCCATGTTGCCAAAAAATTTTCAAAAAAACTCTTGACAAGGCGACGCCGGCGTGCTATGATACTTTAAACTGATGAAGTGGAGTGAGTACCCGTGGGGTGCTTTTTCTCAAGCGAGCCGCAGGCGGTGTGAGTGCGGCGGAAAAGCCACGGCGAATGGACCACGGAGGGCGACCGGAAAGGGTTTTTCCCCTGTATGGAAGACGGAGTAAGGTTCTTCGTAAACAAAAACCGGTATGTGACAGCATACGCAAAGCGGGCGCAAAACGCGCCAAGCCGGGTGGCACCGCAGGAATGTTTTTGTTTCCTGTCCCAGCAGCAATGCAGGGGCAGGATTTTTTTATTGGGAGGCAGCCAAAATGTTTATTTTGACAAAACGGTGGCGCATGCGCGCCGATCACCTTATTATTGCCGGAACAAAATTCGAATGATCTATTTTAAGAAAGGACGGATCTGTCATGCAAGAAAAAATCCCTTATAAAATCTATTTGGAAGAAAACGAGATGCCTACGGCCTGGTACAACGTGCGGGCCGATATGAAAAACAAGCCCGCTCCCCTGCTGAATCCCGGCACCGGCAAGCCGATGACGGCGCAGGAACTGGCCCCCGTGTTTTGCGAAGAACTGATCGCCCAGGAATTGGATAACGACACGCCGTTTATTCCCATTCCCCAGGAAATACTGAATTTTTATAAAATGTACCGGCCTTCGCCGCTGGTGCGGGCCTATTGTCTGGAAGAAAAACTGCAAACTCCCGCCAAGATCTATTATAAGTTTGAAGGCAACAATACCAGCGGCAGTCACAAGCTCAATTCCGCCATCGCCCAGGCATATTACGCCAAAAAGCAGGGGCTTAAGGGCGTTACCACCGAAACAGGCGCCGGCCAGTGGGGCACCGCCCTTTCGATGGCGTGCGCCTATTTGGGGCTGGACTGCAAGGTTTACATGGTAAAGGTTTCGTATGAACAAAAACCGTTCCGGCGGGAAGTTATGCGCACCTACGGCGCTTCCGTTACCCCTTCGCCTTCTACCGAAACCGCGGTTGGCCGCAAAATTTTGGCCGAACACCCCGGCACCACCGGCAGTTTGGGCTGTGCCATTTCCGAAGCGGTAGAAGCCGCCACCTCGCAGGAAGGCTACCGTTACGTGCTGGGCAGCGTGCTCAACCAGGTGCTGCTGCACCAGTCGGTGATCGGGCTGGAAGCCAAGGCCGCCATGGACAAATACGGCATTAAGCCGGACGTGATCATCGGCTGTGCCGGCGGCGGTTCCAACCTGGGCGGTTTGATTTCCCCCTTTATGGGTGAAAAACTGCGGGGCGAAGCGGATTATCAGATCATTGCGGTGGAGCCCGCCTCCTGCCCCAGCTTTACCCGCGGCAAGTATGCTTACGACTTTGCCGACACCGGCAAAGTGTGCCCGTTGGCTAAAATGTACACCCTGGGCAGCGGCTTTATCCCCGCGCCCAACCACGCAGGCGGCTTGCGCTACCACGGCATGAGCCCGGTGCTTTCGCAACTGTACGACGATGGCTTGATGACAGCCATTTCGGTGCCCCAAACGGAAGTGTTCAAGGCCGCCGAACAGTTTGCCCGGGTAGAAGGCATTTTGCCGGCGCCCGAAAGCTCCCACGCCATTAAGGCGGCCATTGACGAAGCCCTGCGCTGCAAAGAAACCGGCGAAGAAAAAACCATTTTGTTCGGTTTGACCGGCACGGGATATTTCGACATGGTAGCCTACGAAAAATTCCACAACGGGCAAATGGACGACTACATTCCCACCGACGAAGAACTGGCCGCCAGTTTTGCGAGCTTGCCCCAACTGTAATATCCACAAAAACACAGCCCGGAGCAGTGCGCTCCGGGCTGTGTTTTATTCTTTGGGCTGTGTGGTCAGGTCTAACGTTTCTATATTGCCCTGCACCAGCCAGGGCGTAGGACCGGCGTTGATTGTTTGCGTGATGTGCGGCTGTACGATGCGGTTGGCGCGGTAATTGCGCAAGCACAAGGTGGGCAAACTTTCGCCTTTGGCGTCTTTGGCCATCACCCGGCGAAACCGGCGGATGGACAGATCTTCCACCGATTGTTCAATGTCGATCATGCCGCCAACGTAGTTGCGAAAATAATCCCGCCGGCGGTTGCCGTAAAACAGGCGGGTATAAACGGCAAAATCCTCCAGCCGAATATGGCGGATGTTGCCCGCCCCGTACACGGCGGCCGGGTCATATTGCCGGGGGCGGTTGCGCAGATAGGGGCTTATTTCCATTTGCACGGCCAAATAATAACACCCGCCGGCAACGTGATGGGCATACACGTTTTCAATGGGCTCGCGCAGTGAAAACAGCCGCAAGAAAGAAAAGGTGTTGTCGGCCTTGATATGTGCGATTTCAATGTTGCGGATGGGCCCGGGCCGCTGGCCCCAAATGGGGTCGGAAGGCGCCATGTTTTCGGGCGAAAAGTCGGCGCACAGGGAGATCATATCATCGTTGGGTGAAGACGGCCCTACCCCGCGAATATGCCGGATAACGCCGTTTTCACAACCGCCGCCCAAATGGATGCCGTCCTGCGTAAAGCGCTGATCCTTATCGTCAAAAACGATATGCTCCAGCACAAAGTCCGTCACATAGTTCAGCCGGATATGGAAGGCTTCACTGTTGCGCACCGTCATGTGAGAAAGGCGCAGGCCCGCCACGTCGCTGAAGCTGATAAGAATGCCGCGGTAGTCGGCGGTGCGTTTGTTGCGGCGGCAGTTGCCTTCCCACACGCCGCCGCGCACCTGCACGCTGCGGCTGCCGGGCGCAGCCGTGAGCAAATAAGGGCAGACTTCCCCGCCGGTGTTGTCGTCTAATATCATATAGGCTTCCGGGTGCAGCACCAGAGAAAAATCGCTTGGCAGCACCAGCATACCGTGCAAACGGTATTTGCCCGCCGGCACATATAATGCGTGCAGGCCGGCCGCCAGCGCCGCCGCGAATGCAGGGTAGTCATCCTGCCGGCTGTCGCCCCGGGCGCCGAATTCGGTAACCGAACGCATGTTGCATCACCTCGTGATCATTATAGAGCCGCCGGCCCGGTATGTAAAGCACTTTTTGCACGGATTTTAGCGCGTTTAGGGTTGATTTTCGGCGGTTTTTCCTGTACAATGTGGCTTAAGAAGAAACACGCCGCAATCAAAAGGAAGTGAAGGGCATGAATCGACTGCAAGCCGACGTAGACGCCGCCGTGCGCCTGGAACTGGTGGGCCACGTGCTGACCGACCACACCTGGGACGGTTATGTGCATCGCCACGCCTTTAAAGAGCTGATATACGTGCAAAAAGGCGCCGTTACCCTCACCTGCGGCGAACGTTCGCTGCGGTTGCGCCGGGGCGAACTGGCCTTTGTGCCCCAGGAATGCGACCATATTGTGCAAACCAAACAACCTTCGGCTTATATTTATGTTGGTTTTAAAGCCAGCATGGTGGATTTGACCGTCTGGGAGGGGCGCGCACTGCCTGCCGATCAAACGCCCGAACTGTTGGCGCTAACCGGTCAAATGGACGATATGGTGCATTTGGCCTATGAAAACCGGGAGTCTCTTTCCAACGCGGCACCCCGCTTGCTGGCGGAACTGCTGCCGGCTCTGTTCAGCTTGTCATCCGCCGCCCAAAAGCGCGACCCGAAAGAGATTCTTTCGGACAAGGTGAAGAAATATGTGGCCACACACACCGGCGACCCGATTCGGGTGAGCGATATTGCTGCCAGTTTATATCATTCCCCCCACTATTTGGGCAACTGCTTTGCCCAGGTGAACAATATGACGATCAAAGAGTATGTTTTGCAGTGCAAAATGCAAAAAGCCCTTTGGCTGCTGCAAAACCAGCCGGACAGCATAAGCAGTGTGGCCGCCCGGCTGGGATATGATTCACCCCACTATTTTTCCAAATGCTTTAAGCAATACTACGGCGTTTCGCCAACCAAAATCCATAGCAAGTAAGGAGCAACACGTATGAACATGAAACAATGGAAGGCCGATTACCTGGCGGCGGCCGAAAAGAAGGCCATGCCGGTGCTGAGTTTTCCCGGCACCCAGTTAACGGGGCAAACCGTGCAAACCGTAGTGTCTGACCCCCGGGCGCAGGCCGATTGTATGATCGCCATTGCCAAGCGGTTTCCCGCCATGGCGGCGGCTTTGGGGCCTATGGATCTTTCGGTAGAGGCCCAGGCTTTCGGCGCTCAGGTGCGTTTTGCAGAAGGCGAAGTGCCCACCGTGGTGGGGGCACTGCTGGATATTGACGAGCCCGAAACGGCCGACACGCTGGCCGTGCCCGCTGTGGGCGCCGGGCGCACCGGCGTTTATGTGCAAGCCATGAAGCTGGCCAAGCAAGCCATTACCGACCGACCGGTGTTGTCCGGATGCATCGGCCCCTTTTCACTGGCGGGACGGTTGCTGGAAATGTCTAACGTGATGATCGCCTGTGTGGAAGAACCCGAAATGCTGGAAACGGTACTGGACAAAGTGAGCGACTTTATAACTCGCTACATTCTGGCGCTGAAAGAAGCGGGCGCAGACGGTGTGATTATGGCGGAACCGGCCGCAGGGCTGCTTTCGCCGGGGCTGAACGCCGATTTTTCGGTACCGTGGGTAAAGCGGATCGCCGATGCGGTGAAGGATGATTCTTTCTTATTCTGCTATCACAACTGCGGTCCCTATACCCCCCGCCAACTGCCGGATCTGCTGACCATCGGGGCGGACTTGTATCACTTCGGCGACGCCATCGATCTTGACGAGGTGAAAGACGGCATACCCGAAGGCGTGCTGTTTTCTGGCAACGTTTCGCCCGTTACCTGCTTTAAGACCGGCACGCCGGCATCTACCGCCCAGGCGACCGAACTGGTGCTGCAAAAGTGCGGCGGCAAGGCCAACTTTGTGCCCTCTTCCGGGTGCGACGTACCCCCCACCGCTTCGCTGGATAACGTGGCCGCCTTTTTTGAAACGGTACAGCGTTTTTACGCTGAAAAACGATGAAAACGGCGCTGGTTACCGGCGGCAGCCGCGGCATAGGCGCCGCCGTGGTGCGCAAACTGCACGCGGCCGGATGGCAAGTTGCCTTTGTGTGGCACAGCAACCGGGAAGCTGCTGCCGCGCTGGAACGGGAACTGCCGGACGTTGCGGCTGTGCAGGCCGACGTGGCCGACCCGCTGCAAGCGCAGGAGGCGTATCAAACGGCCACGCGGCGGTTGGGCCCCATTCATGCACTGGTGTGCTGCGCCGGCATTGCCCTGCCCCAGAAATTGGCCGCCCAAACCGGCGACGAGGAAGCCCGGCGTGTGATAGACGTGGATCTGTTGGGCACCTACTGGTGTTGCCGTGCGGCCGCCCGGGATATGGCGGCGGCCCACACCGGCGCCATTGTGACCGTTTCTTCCGTTTGGGGCCGCGCGGGCGGTTCCTGCGAAGCAATTTATTCCGCCGCCAAGGCGGGTGTGATCGGCCTGACCCGGGCCCTGGCAAAAGAACTGGGGCCGGCGGGCGTGCGGGTGAACTGCGTTTGCCCGGGCGTGATCGATACCGATATGAACGCCCATCTGACCCCTGCCGACCGGCAGGCGCTGGCGGAGCAGACCGCCCTGTGCCGTTTGGGTACGGCGGAAGAGATAGCCGACGCCATCGCCTTTTTGTGTGAGGACGAAGCGTCCTTTATCACCGGCGCGGTGCTGGACGCAAACGGCGGATTTGTTGGCTAATAGCAAAAATGAAAAGGAGTATGAGTGACGCGACTCATACTCCTTATTCATTTTGCAGGCGTTCCAGTTCATCGGCATATTGTTCCCAACGGGCGGTGGCCGCTTCCAGCGCCTGCTGGTTGGCTTCCCGTGCGGTAGAAACCGCCAAAAGCTGTTCATAATCGCTTTGCACCGCCGGGTCGTTCATTTGCTCAAGCAACCGGTCGGCTTCTTGTTCCAGTTGTTCGATTTGAGCTTCGGCACGGGCCACGGCGGTTTGCAGTTTGCGCAGGGTCGATTCCCGCTGTTTGCGCAGTTGATAGTCCCGTCCGCCCGAACCGGGACCGGCTTTTTTGACCGCCGGCGCCGTTTGCGGCAAAGTCAGATCATACCCTTCGTCGCCCCGGGCAACGGGCTGCGGGCCGTCGGGCGTGAACAACAGCACCCGGGTGGCCAGTTTGTTGATAAAATACCGGTCGTGTGAAACCATAAGCAATGTGCCTTCGTAGCCGGCCAGCGCATCTTCCAACGCTTCCCGCGAACCGATATCCAGGTGGTTGGTGGGCTCGTCCAACAACAGCAGATTGCACCCCTGCAGCATGGTTTTTAAAAAGGCGATGCGCGCCCGCTCGCCGCCGCTGCAGGCGGCAACGGTCTTGTTCACGTCGTCTCCCGTAAACAAAAAGGCGGCAAGCGCGTTGCGCAAAGCGGTTTGGGTCATGGCCGGGTAATCGTCCCACACTTCGTCAAGCACGGTTTTGGCGGGATGGAGTTGCTGCTGGGTTTGGTCGTAATAACCGACCGAAACACCGGGACCCAGCAGCACGGTGCCGGCGCCGGGGATCTTGCCCAGCAAATGGCGAAGCAAAGTTGTTTTGCCGCATCCGTTGGGACCGGCCAAAAAAACCCGCTCTCCTTTGCGCAAAGCAAGGTTCAGCCCCGCATACAAAGGCGTTTGCCCAAACGAAACGGCCAGATCCCGCGCGGTCAGCACTTCCGTGGGGCCGGGATGCCGCACCGGGAACGAAAACCGGATGGTACGCAGTTCGGCAGGCGGCTTTTCTAAATTTTCGGTGAGTTTATCGATCACCTTTTGCTTGCTGTCCGCTCGCTTCACAGCCTTTTCGCGGCCCCAGCGATGCATTTCCTCCACCACGCCTTCCAGCCGGCGAATTTCTTTCATTTGCTGGTCATAATGAGCCTGGGCCGCGGCCCGCTGTTGCTTTTTAAAAGACATGTAAGGCGTGTAACTGCCCCCGAAAGTTTGCAGGGCGCCGTGTTCCAGTTCCATGGTGCCGGTGGTGACCCGGTCTAAAAAATACCGGTCGTGCGAAACCACGATGAGCGCGCCGTCATATTGGCGCAAATAGTCTTCCAGCCACACAATGGCTTGCAAATCCAAATGGTTGGTGGGCTCGTCTAACAGCAGGCAATCAGCCCCCGAAACCAGCAACCGCGCCAATCCGATTTTGGAGCGTTGTCCCCCGCTGAGAGAAGCCAGAGGCAGTTGTTTTTGTTTCGGGGTAAAGCCGAGACCGGTCAAAGCGGCGTCGGCCCGGCTGCGGAAGGTGAGGCCCCCTGCCCGCTCGTATTGCTCGCGCAGATTTTGCTGACGCTGCAGCAGATCCGCCGTGTGGCCGCCGATCTCCAGTATGCGCTGCACGGTAGCCATGTCTTTTTCCAGTTCCAGCAAAGGCGCAAAGGCCGCCAGCATCCAGTCGGCCGCCGTTACGTCGGTGCTTTCGGGCACGTGCTGTTCCATGGTGCCCACCCGGGCGCCGGAAGCCCATATCACCCGGCCCTCATCCGGTTCTTCTTTGCCGGTGAGCAGGCGGAACAAGGTGGTTTTGCCGGCGCCGTTGGCGCCCACAAAGCCCAGCCGGTCTTTTTCTTCTACACGAAAGCAGACCGCATGAAAAATCATGCGGCCGCCGTAGGATTTGGCAAGCTGATCGACTGTGAGTATGCTCATGGTGCTGTTCCTTATTCGATCGTTAAGTCCTCTAAACTGCGAAAACGGTAATCGCCGTTTTGCAACACTTTGGAATTGGTGAGCGCTTTGCCCAAACCGTTGATAACACAGTTGAGCGGGTCGGGCACCGGATTGACCGGCAAACCCAACCGTTCCGACAGCAGTTGGGCCATGCCGAAGATCATGGAGCCGCCGCCGGTGAGGATCAAGCCGTCCTTGGCGGTATCGGCCACCATTTCGGGCGCGGTTTGTTCAAACACCTGCTGAATGGAAGAAACGATATCGTTTGCCACCGACTGGGTGGCCTGGTACAACTGTGACGAGGTGATCTCTACGCTTTCGGGCAGACCGGTGAACACCTGCAGTCCGTTAACGACCATGCCCACTTCCACCGGGCGGGGTTTAACGCAGCCGATGGCTTTTTTGATGCGTTCGGCCGTTAACGGGCCGATAGTCACATTAAACTCCCGCCGCGCAAAGCGTATGATCTCTTCATCAAACGCACTGCCGCCCACCGGCAGCGATTGGCAGCGCGACAAGCCGCCCATGGAAAGCACCGCAATTTCGGTGGTGCCCTTGCCGATATCGACGACCGTTACGCCGTGGGGCGTGGAAAAATCCACGTCCAGTCCGATAGCGGCCGCCAGCGGCGCTTCAATCAAACACACGTTACGGGCGCCGGCGCTTTCCAGTGCGTCTACCACCGAACGCTGTTTTACCGCCGTGATGTTGCCGGGAATGGAAACCATCACCCGCGGGCGCACCAGTTTTTTGCCGCACACCCGGGCAAACAATTGGCGCAAATACAGTTCGGCAGCTTCAAAATCCGCAATAGTGCCGTGCTGCACCGGGCAGATCGCCGCCAGCCGGTCGGACGTGCGGCCGATCATATGATACGCGTCCCGCCCATAGGCCCGGGCTTCACCGGTATCGCGGTCCATCGCAATAACGGTGGGCGCAGTTAACACCACGCCGCGGCCCATATACACGCGGGTGGTATCGGTTCCCAAATCAATTCCAATGTCGGTTCTCATAGCATTCGACCTTCAAATGTTTTGTACTTCTATTATACATAGTTCGCCGCCGGTTAGCAAGATATTTTTCATAATTGCAAAACAGGCCGATTTATGGTATAAATTGAGTGAGGGCACGCGCTAATGTTTTGCGTTGCTTCACGTGCAGGGCGTCGGTTGCCGTTAGAGCTGAAAAGCCGTAAACACACACGCCCTGCACCTGCGCAAAACCTGTGGCATATTCGGTTTGGCGGGCCAGCAGATCGGTGGCGGTCACCCATTCGGTGCTGCCGGCGTCCGGCTGGCCCAGTTTATAGGCGGCCAACCCAACGTATAAGGGCACCGTTCCCGCCGCCCGCCGCCACGCGGCAAGCAAATTGGCAAAGCGATACTCTTCTTTTGGATAGGCAAAACCGAAATACAGTTGCGGACACAAATAGTCTACATAGCCGCCGGCCGCCCAGGCGGCGGCATCGGCATAGGCCTGCTCCCGGTTTTTGGTAAGACCCGCCGCAGGGCTGACGCCGAACACGGCGCCGTATTGATGGGCCAGCCGGCAAGTGGCGGCGATAAGCGCATTCACCTGCCCGCGCCGCCAGTCGGCCAGCGAAAGAGGCGCGGCCGCGGCCTCGCAATAGGCGGCGTAATCCGCTTCATCAAAACGCGGATCGGTTGTGGGATAAAAGTAATCGTCAAACTGTATGCCGTCGGGGTGATACCGCGCCAGCAGTTCCCGCACGCCCTGCAAAATCAGTTTTTGTGCCCCGGCGTGGGAAGGCTTCAACCAAACGCCCTGCTCTGTTTGCACCGCCGCGCCCTGCGCTGCCAGTTTGCGGGCAACATGATTGGCCGGTAAATCGTCCAAAACGCCGTTGGTAACACGGTAAGGGTTGACCCAGGCGTGGACCGCCAAGCCGTTACGACGTGCGTGCTGTAAAAACAAGGCAAATGGATCATAGGCGACGCCGGCGCCGTTGTTGATAAGAGAAGACCAGCCGAACAGGTCAGAGGGATACATGGCGTCGCAAAAAGCGCGCACTTGCAAAAAAACAGTGTTAAAGCCCGTTTGCACCAGTTGCGGCAAGGTTTGTTCCAGCGTTTGTTCATATTCAGCCCGGGTATGGCCGCTGATCATGGGCGCCCATTCCCAACAGTTGATCCACACGCCCTTTACCGGCGCAGGGACCGGGTCTGTGGGGCTTGCCGCGGGAACGTTGGTCCTCACGGCAATCGGCGGCGCAACTGCAACACACCAACCGGTAACGGCCGCCAATAACAAAGCCAGCGCCCCATACAAAGCCCGCCTGCGCGTTTGCTGTTTTTGCACCCTTGCCCCACCCTTTCACACGGAGGTAAAATATGCTTTTTGTTATTATGTATATTGCGATTTTGTGGGTAATATCCATTGCGGTTACCGTGTATGACAAGGCGGCAGCCAAGAAAAAGGCGCGCCGCGTGCCCGAACGCACGCTTTTGTGGCTGGCGGCGTTGGGCGGCGCCGGCGCCATGCTGGCGACCATGAAAACCATTCGGCACAAAACGCAAAAGAAAAAGTTTATGATCACCCTGCCCGTTTTTTTGGTGATCCATATTATCGGGCTTGTGTATTTACTGCAATGGATGGGCAGTTTGCCTTTGTGAAAAGCATGAAGAAAAAGTTGGATTTTTGTGAAAAAAGTGCTTGACAAACGGGCCCAAAACGTGCATAATATATAGGCGGCCGATTTGACGGCTGCTTTGTAACTAATATGCGGATATGGCGGAATAGGCAGCAACGCATTTGAGCGCCGCGAAGCGGGGCACGGCTGCCTTAACAAAATTAAATATGCGGATATGGCGGAATAGGCAGACGCGCTAGATTCAGGTTCTAGTCGGGGCAACTCGGTGGAGGTTCAAGTCCTCTTATCCGC
>CADBNN010000106.1 GCA_902796075.1 Oscillospiraceae bacterium
AAGGCCGAGCCCAGCCAATACCCCAACAGGGGCATAAGCGCCTGAAAGCCGCCAAACCACAAGCCGGCCGCCAACACCTGCCCCAGGCGAGGCGTTCCGGCAGCCAGACCTTTGCAAAGCGAAACGGCAAACGCGTCCATGGAAAGGCCCACGGCCAGCAACAGCAACTCTCCCCAACCCACAAAAACGCGCCTCCTTTGGTGTGGGTTTGAGTATAGCATACCGGGGCGGCTTTTGTCAATGCCAACGCAACGCAAAAAGGCATGCCGCCCGCCGGTGAAAACACCGTGCGCACGCATGCCTATATGGCGAAAGGTCGTTCAATCGGTTCGTTTTTTCACCCCGAACACCCACCGCAGCAATCCCCGCAGTACCCGGGGGCTTTTTACCACAACGATCTGCATACCCGTTTTCCTCCTAACGCAAACACAAAATGCCGGTGGTGATGAGCAGTAGCGCCAGCAACACCACCAACCATTTGGCGGGACAAACGTAGGCCGCGATCATGCCCAGGCTGAACGCCGCCCCGCACAGGCCCAATGACGAATGGCGCCGCATCTCTCATTCCCCCTTCATCAGCATTGTATGGCGCGGCGGAAAAAGGGTGCCAAAAGAATTGCATTTGTCCCTTGTTTCTGTTATAATGAATAAAATCCCATTGGAAATGAGGAAAGCCTATGATCCGCCCCATGAACAAGAACGACCGTGGCACCTTTTTGATTATGACCAACGCCTTTTACGCTTCGGACGCGGTGCATGAGCCTGTGCCCCAACGCTATCACGCAGCGGTGTTTGACGCCATGATGAGCGGCGATGGATTTGTGGAAGGTTATATGCTGGAACTGCATGGCAAGGCGGTGGGCTACGGCATGCTCACCTTTGCCTATTCCCACGAAGCCGGCGGCATGATCGCCTGGGTGGAAGAACTGTTTGTGCTGCCGGAATACCGCAACCGGGGCCTGGGGCAAGAATTTTTTGCCTATTTGAAAGCAAACGTTGAGCCACGTGTGACCCGCCTGCGGCTGGAAGTGATGCCCGACAACGTTGACGCCATGCGGCTGTATGAAAAAATGGGCTTTTCTCCCCTGCCTTACAGCCAAATGGCCAAGGACTGCACGCCGTGACCCCGGCGGCAAACCTGCCCCAAGGCGCGGCGCTGGCGCCCATGGCCGGCGTGGCCGACCGGGCGTTTCGGGAACTGTGCATGCAGGCCGGCGCCGTGTGGTGCGTGGGCGAACTCACCTCCGCCAAAGGCATTGTGCTGGGCAGCCGCAAATCGGAAGAACTGCTGCAGGTGTTTGCGGCCGAACGACCCATGGGTGTGCAGTTGTTCGGCAACGATCCCGCCGTAATGGCGGCGGCGGCCCGCAAGGCGCTGGCCTATGAGCCGGATTTTATCGATATCAACATGGGCTGCCCCGCGCCCAAAGTGGCGGGCAACGGCGGCGGCAGCGCCCTGCTGAAAGACGTGCCTCTGGCCGCCCGGGTGGTGGCGGCGGTGAAAGCGGTTAGTCCCGTGCCGGTAACGGTGAAAATGCGCACCGGGTGGGACGAGCACTCGATCGTGGCGGTGGAACTGGCCAAAGCGGTGGAAGCCGCCGGCGCCGACCGGATCACGGTGCACGGCCGCACACGGGCCCAAATGTACGCCCCGCCGGCCGACTGGCAGGCCATAGCCGCCGTGAAGGCCGCCGTGACCGTTCCGGTGGTGGGCAACGGCGATATCGCTACCCCGGACGACGCACTGGCCATGCTGCGGCAAACCGGGTGCGACGGCATTATGGTGGGGCGTGCCGCCATGGGCGCTCCCTGGCTGTTCGGGCAGATCGCCGCCTTTTTGCAGCGGGGCGAACGCCTGCCGGCGCCCGGACCGGAACAGCGCATGGCCACCCTGCTGGACCAGGCCCGGCGCATGTGCGAATACAAAGACCCTTACACCGCCATGCTGCAGATCCGCAAGCATGCGGCCTGGTATATAAAAGGCCTGCCCGGCGCCGCCGCGCTGCGCCGCCAATGCGGGCAAATTGCAACCATGGACGGTCTGCGCCGATTGGTTGACGCGGCGCTGAACGCCTGGCAAAAGGAGGAACTCTGATGAAACGACGGCTGTGCATTCTGACGGCGCTGCTGGTGTTGGCTGTTTTGACCGCCTGCTCTACCGATACCTACACCCAGCAAAGCACCCTGCCGGACTTCAAATTGAAAAACGTGAGCGAAGTGACCTTGTACGGCCCCGACAGCAACGGCAGCGAAGGCATTGAAATTGCCCTTTCAAACACCGGCGGCGCCGATTATACCCGTTTGGTGCAGCTGGTGCAGGGCCGCAAGCAGGAAACATGCGAAACGGCTGATTTCGGCTTATGCTACATTGCCTATTCTTTTACCACCGGCGAAACGGTGAAGGTGTATCCCGCCAACGACGGCAGCCCCTACGTGTGTTTGTTTTCGCTGAACGACCGGGTGGCCCGCTATTTGACCCTGCCGGAAGCCGACATGGCCGAACTGACCGCCATTATGGAAAAATACGGCATTCAAGTGATCTATAAATGATTTTTTTACGAAAAGTTGCACGCAAACGTGCAACTTTTTCCTTTTTCGGATGTAAATATGGAAGAGAAAAGTCGGGTTTGGAAAAATTTTGAAAAATTTGGCTATTACCTCTTGACTTTTCTTGACCAAACGCTATAATAGAGTTAGCACTTAAAGGAAAAGAGTGCTAAACAAGTATCATTATTGCAGGAGGCAGTATCATGAATATCAAACCCCTTAACGACCGCGTTGTGATCAAAGCGGTAGAAGCGGAAGAAACCACCAAAAGCGGTATCATCCTCACCAGTTCCGCCCAGGAAAAGCCCCAGGTGGCTGAAATTGTGGCGGTAGGCCCCGGCGCCAAAAACGACGACGGCAAGCTGATCCCCATGACGGTGAAAGTGGGCGACAAAGTGTTGACCGGCAAATATTCCGGCACCGAAGTGAAGGTGGACGGCGAAGAGTACACCATCGTGCGGGAAGAAGATATTTTGGCAATTGTAGAATAAGCATAGAAGAGAGGTTCTGTTACTATGGCAAAAGATATTATTTACGGCGAAGCGGCCCGCAAGGCCCTGCAGTCGGGTGTGGATCAACTGTCTAACACCGTGAAAGTCACCCTGGGCCCCAAAGGCCGCAACGTGGTGATTGAAAAGAAATACGGCGCGCCCCTCATTACCAACGACGGTGTGACCATCGCCAAGGAAGTGGAGTTGGCCGATCCTTTTGAAAACATGGG
>CADBNN010000107.1 GCA_902796075.1 Oscillospiraceae bacterium
CGATCTGCTTTTGATCACTTATCTCAGCTTGTTTTTTTAACTGCGCACTTACTCACCACGCTGATAGGAAGCGAGAATACTGCCTTATCACGGTCGGATACCCGTCCGGTCACCTTTTTTCTTTTAGTCAGCCGTTTTGCGCCTGCTCCGGCCGTGGGCAAAATTGCGCAGGCTCACCGCCGCCAGCAGGCCGTAGGTCGCCACTATGCACAGCACCAAAACGGCCACCCAGGTAAGCTCGTGCCCAAAGGAAAAATAGGTGGGCACATCCCGCACGTCGGGCCAGATCATGCCGATCTGCCAACCGCAGCCAACCGCCGTGGCATACCGAAAGTTGGGGAAGAAAAACATGAGCACCGAACACGCGCACACGCCCACCAACAACAGAGCCCGGTCGTAGGTGAGTTCCACCCCCAGTTCGCTGGGGTTAAGCAGCAACTGGGCAAGCCGCACCGAAAGCTGCAGCACCGGCGGCACAAACGCCACCCAGCGCCATCGCCGCAGCAGCCCGCACAACAGCAGCACTGCCGCAAAAGTATACAATACTGTTTCTAACGTCCAAAATAAAACAGTATCATGAGAATAACCAAACATGGCAACCATCAACTCCGGGAATAACAAAACGCATCAGGCCAGGGTGTGCAAATAGTCAATGCTTTCTTTGGCGCATTGCAGGGCGGTTTTGCCGGGGGTAGGCGTATCCTGCTCCACCACCAGCCAGCGGGTGCCGGCCTGTTCGGCGGCGGCCACCACGGCGGCAATGTTCACCAAACCGTCGCCCAAGGGCCGCATTTCAAAGGGCTTTTGCTCGGGCGCGTCCTGCCCCGGCGCCAGACCGATCAGGTCATACATATGGGCGGTTTTGCCGCCGGCGTAGTTTTTTAAATGCACCAACGGCACCCGCCCGGCATACCGGGTCACAAAAGCCGCCGGGTCTTCGCCTCCCACCTGCAGCCAGCAAACGTCGGGCTGTGCCGCCAGCAGGGCCGGGTCGGTTATGCGATACAGCCGGTCCAGCAGGGTCTCCCCTTCCAAAAGCTGCATTTCAAAATCGTGATTGTGGTACAACAGCTGCATGCCCAATGCGGCCGCCGCCGCGCCCACCGTTTGAATGGCCGCCAGCGTGTGGGCAAAGTTGGCGCCGCCCGGCCGGTCGGCTTCGCCCAAATGGGGAATGGCCACGTAACCGCAGCCCATGGCGGCATACGCGCCCAGCACGCCTTGAGGGTCTGTGATCATTTCCCCCAGAGGAATATGAGCCGAAACGGGGGTGAGCCCCCGCTTGAGCAGGGCGGTTTGCATGCCGGCGGCGTCATAGGGCCCAAAGCCGGCCAGTTCCACCCCTTCATATCCCATGTCCGCCACGGCGGAAAGGGTGCCTTCCGGGTCGTTCATGATCTCTTGCCGCACCGAATACAGCTGCAAGGCAATGGGCAGTTTGCTCATACTGATTCCTCCTGATCCAACAAAGATTCTAAAAAGGAAACGCCGTCGCCGTCGGTCAGACGTACCGGTACGCCCAACGCTTCCTCCAGCCGCGCAAGCGGCATATCATCCAAAAACAGATCCCGCTGGGCCCGCAGGGTGCAGGCGGGCAGCAACAGTTCGTCTCCCAAAGGCTTGCCCTGCAGTTGGGCCAGAACGTCCCCGCCGGTGAGCAGGCCGGTAACGGTGATGTGGGGGCCGAAAAACGTATTTTCGATGGGATACACCCGGCAATCCAGCCCCGCAAACCGGTCCATGGCCGCACGGGCCGCCCATTCTATCAGCGGGCGGGCCGCCATGCCGGTGATGGTGCTGACCTGCCGTTTGACCGGCCGGGCCGGGGTTTGGGCCAGCGCCCGGGCAAATTCGGTTTTAAAAGAGGTCCACATACCCACGCCGTTTTCGATTTGGGGATAATCTTCATAAAATTCCTCCGGCGGCATGGGGCGGCCGGCCGTGAGATAAAACTCATCCGCCGGATAGCACAGCCGGGTGCCGTGGTCGGCCAAAAAGGCGTTGCCGAAGGCTTCCATCCGGTCGATCACCGCGCCGGCGCCCGCCGCCGAAAAGGGCGAAAGGGGCGTGAGCCCCTGCCGGTAGCGGGTGATGCCCACCGGCACGGCGGCAATGCTTTGCACCGCCGGATACAGCGCCGCCAGGTCGCGCAGCGACCGGTCCAATTCCGGCCCGTCGTTATACCCGGGGCACAGCACCAACTGGCAATTCATTTTAATGTCTGCCCGGGCAAATTCTTCCATCACGGCCAGCACTTCCCCCGCGTGGGGATTCTTCATCATTTGCACCCGCAGAGCGGGGTTGGTGGTATGCACCGAAATGTTCACGGGGCTGATGTGCATGCGTTTAATGCGGTCGATCTCATGCCGGGACAAGTTGGTGAGGGTGATATAGTTGCCGAACAAAAAGGAAAGGCGGGAATCGTCGTCCTTAAAATACAAGCTTTCCCGCAGGCCCTTGGGCAACTGGTCAATAAAGCAAAAAATGCATTTGTTTTTACAGCTTTGCTGCCGGTCCATCAAATAGGTATCGAATTCCAGGCCCGGGTCTTCATATTCTTGCTTTTGCACCACCGCGGTAACGGCGGCGCCGCCCCGCAGCAGGTCCAGCGAAAGTTTGCCTTCCAGCATATAAAACCGGTAATCCAGCACGTCTTCAATTTCGTGGCCGTTCACCCGCACCAGCAGGTCCGCCGGTAAAACGCCGGCTGCCGCCGCCGGGGACGCGGCCTGCACCGCCGCTATGCGTACCGCCATAATGCCTCCCGAAACAAAAAATCCAAGTATGACAATTCGGGCGTGTAAAAAACATTACACACCCGAACAGTCGTCAAGTCCTATCATTAGTCTTCGATCTTCAGAACCTCGCGATCCTTATACTTACCACAAGTCAGGCATACGCGATGGGGCCGTTTATACGCGCCGCAAGCGGGGCACGTAACCAGCGTGGGAGCATCCATCTTCCACACGTTGGAACGCCGTTTATTCTTTCTGGTTTTCGAAATACGTCTTGCCGGTACTGCCATGTCAGCACCTCCTTACTTAAAGTAACACGCAAAAATGCGATTTCAGTCTTGCTTGAGCAGGCTTTGCAAAGCCGCCAGCCGCGGATCGGCCGGTTCCCGCCGGCAGGCACAGGGCCCGTCGTTCAGGTTGTGGCCGCATTGGTCGCACAAGCCTTTACAGTCCGGTCGGCACAAAAACTTCAGCGGCACCCACAGCACCACGTCGTCACGCAGCAGGGTTTCCGCATCTAACTGCTGGTCGGGCGCCAGCACATAGCCGTCGTCCTCCTCCGGCGATTGAAGTTCGGTAACCACCGTGTGGGTAAAAGGCAGATCATACCGCCGTTCCACCGGCGTGCCGCACCGGTCGCAAGGGGCGGCGTACACAAACGACGCCGTGGCCTGCAGGGTTACGATGCCGGCGTGGTTTTCCACCGTTCCGGTAACCTGCACGGGCTGTGCAAAGGGGCGTTGGCCGTAAAAATCCAAATCGCTCAAATCCAGCGAAAAGGCAAAGGGCAAGCTGCCTTCACCCGCGAAAACGCCGGTTAAATTCAGCACGGCACACACCTCCGCCCGCAGAAAAGTGCAACATATATTATAGCGGGCGGCACCGGTTTTGTCAAGCAAAATTTTTACAATAATAAGGGGTTTTTTGCCCCGTTCCCCACACCTGCCGCCGGGCGTGAAAAAAATGGCAGGATTTGCATATCGGCTATTGACTTTTATGCTTTAAAGTGTTATAATATGCCACGAGCTTTCCGCCGGGCCTGAAAACGGCGGAAACCGTACAATTTAATGTTAGGAGTTAACGAACATGAAACGGATACTTTCTATGCTGCTGGTGTGCGCCATGCTGGTAATGATGACGGCGCTGGCCGGCTGCACCGCTACAGAATCTCAGCAATCCAACACCGGCAAAGTTTTTACCGTGGGCATTTGCCAGCTGGTGCAGCACGAAGCGCTGGACGCCGCCACAAAAGGCTTTAAAGACGCGCTAAGTGAAGCGCTGGGCGAAGGCAACGTGGTGTTTGACGAACAAAACGCTTCCGGCGAAGCCACCAACTGCACCACCATTGTGAACGGCTTTGTTGCCAAAAACGTGGACCTGATCATGGCCAACGCCACCCCTGCCCTGCAAGCGGCCGCCGCCGGCACCGACACCATTCCGGTACTGGGCACATCCATTACCGAATACGGCGTGGCGCTGGAATTGACCGACTTTAACGGCGTGGTGGGCACCAACGTTTCCGGCACGTCTGACCTGGCGCCGCTGGACCAGCAGGCCGCCATGTTCAAAGAGTGGTTCCCCGAAGCCAAGAATATCGGCCTGCTGTATTGCTCGGCCGAACCCAACAGCAAGTATCAGGTAGACACGGTGCAGGCCGAACTGGAAAACCAGGGTTATACCGTGACCCAGTATTCCTTTACCGACACCAACGACGTGACCACCGTGACCCAAAACGCCTGCGAGCATTCCGATGCGCTGTATATCCCCACCGATAACACGGCCGCTTCCAACACCGAGGCCATTGCCAACGTGACCATGCCCGCCAAGGTGCCGGTGATCGCCGGCGAAGTGGGCATCCTCAAAGGCTGCGGCGTTGCGTCGTTGTCCATCAGCTATTACGATTTGGGCGTAGCCACCGGCAAAATGGCCGCCAAGATTTTGAAAGGCGAAGCCAACGTGGCCGAAATGCCCGTTGAATACGCTGCCAATTTCACCAAGCTGTATAACCCCGCCAACTGTGAAGCACTGGGGTTGAGCGTGCCCGACGGTTACACCGCCGTGGAAGAATAAGCGAACAACAGGGTTTTCTATCAAGCAGAATACGGTTGTGGGGCGGATGAAAATCCGTCCCATTAGCCGCCTTTAAGGAGTTTTTTCATGTTCTTCACATCGTTTTTAAACGCCGTGCCCGGCGCGGTGGCGCAGGGCTTGATTTGGGGCATTATGGCCATCGGCGTTTATATCACTTTTCGCATTTTAGACATTGCCGACCTGACGGTGGACGGTTCCTTTGCCACCGGCGGCGCCACGGCGGTCATGCTTATTCGGGCGGGCGTTACCCCCTGGCTGGCCCTGCTGTGCGCCTTTTTGGTGGGCATGCTGGCCGGCATGATCACCGGCCTGCTCCACACCCGGCTGGGCATTCCCGCCATTTTGGCCGGCATTTTGACCCAGTTGGGTCTGTATTCGGTAAACCTGCGCATTATGACCAAGGCCAACCAGCCGGTAAGCGTAGACAAGTATTCCCTGGTGGTTTCGGCCCGGTATGTGCGGGACGTGACCATCGGCAATCCCCTGTTTGTGATCGCGGTGTTCCTCATCGTGCTCATTGGGGCGCTGTATTGGTTTTTCGGCACCGAGCGGGGCGCCTCCCTGCGGGCCACCGGCGCCAACGCTCACATGGCCGCGGCCCAGGGCATCAACACCCGGTTCGATACGGTGCTGGGGCTTATGCTTTCTAACGGGCTGGTGGCGCTTTCTGGCGCGCTGTGGGCTCAATACCAGGGCGCGGCGGACGTGAACATGGGCCGGGGCGCCATTGTGATCGGGCTGGCCGCCGTGATCATCGGCGAAGTGCTGTTTGATAAACTGTTCCGCAATTTTGCCTTAAAGCTCACCGGTGTGGTGATCGGCGCCGTGATCTATTATCTGGTGCTGCAGCTGGTGTTGCAGTTGGGGCTGAATACCGACGATCTGAAACTGCTCAGCGCGGTGATCGTGGCCATCTTCCTGGCTGTTCCTTACTTAAAGAGCCGGTATTTTGCCGGCGTTAAAAAGAAAGGCGGTGCCGTCCATGCTTAAGCTGGAAAACATCTGCAAAACCTTTCACCCGGGCACGGTGAACGAAAAAACCGCCTTGAACGGCGTGAATCTTACCCTGGAACCGGGGGATTTTGTTACGGTGATCGGCGGTAACGGCGCAGGTAAATCCACCATGCTCAATGCCATTGCCGGCACCTTTAAGGTGGACGCCGGCCGGGTGCTGATAGACGGCGTGGACGTAACGGGTATGTCGGAACACCGGCGGGCCCGCTTTTTGGGCCGGGTGTTTCAGGACCCCATGATGGGCACCGCCCCCACCATGCAAATTGAAGAAAACCTGGCGCTGGCCTATCGGCGGGGCCAGCACCGCACCTTAAAGTGGGGCATCACCAAGGCCGAACGGGAGGTGTTCCGGGAGCAGCTGCGGGCCTTTGATTTAGGGCTGGAAGACCGGCTTACGAGCCGGGTCGGTTTGCTCAGCGGCGGCCAGCGGCAGGCGCTCACGCTGTTGATGGCTACCCTGCAAAAGCCCAAAGTGCTGCTGCTGGATGAACACACCGCGGCGCTGGATCCCAAAACCGCCGCCAAGGTGCTGGAGCTTTCCGACGCGATCATTGCCGAACACAAGCTGACCACCTTAATGGTGACCCACAACATGAAAGACGCCATTGCCCACGGCAACCGGCTGATCATGATGAACAACGGGCAGATCATTCTGGATATTCGGGGCGAAGAAAAGAAAGCCCTGACGGTGGAAATGCTGCTGGAGCAATTCGCCAGGATCAGCGGCTCGGAATTTGCCAGCGACAAGGCGTTGTTGGCCTGATAAACTATTTTTCCGGCAGGCTTTTTCCCTGCCGGATTTTTGTTGCATTTTGCCGCCGCGTATGATACACTTTGAGCAGTTATATTCCCTTTAGAAAGGTTTTTCTCATGGCGCCTTTTACCCTTTATGTATTGCATCACAGCCACACCGATATCGGCTACACCAACACGCAGGAAACCATTCGCCGCCAGCACATCGCCTATATTCAGCAGGCTATGGATCTGGCCCGGCAGGAGCCGGCCTTTGTTTGGAACTGCGAAACCTTTTGGTGTGTGGAAGCGTTTTTGCAAACGGCTTCGCCGGCCCAAACGAGTGAATTTTGCGATTTGGTGCAAGCAGGCAAGATCGGCTTGTCCGCCACACCTTTAAATTTGACCGAATTGGTGAGCGCGCCGATGCTGAACGCCACGCTGCGGCACCAGCGGGCGGCGCTGGCCCGGCTGGGTCTCACGGCACGCGCTGCGTTAACGGCGGACATCAACGGCTATGCCTGGGGCTATGCCGACCGCCTGTTAAATCACGGCGTGGAATTTTTGCTTTCCTGCGTGCATCCGGTACACGGCGCCCGTCCCCTGCAGGGCCTGCCGCAAACGCCCTTTTGGTGGCAGGCGCCTTCCGGCCGCCGATTGCTGGTGTGGGTGGGCGACCATTACCAACTGGGCAACGAATTGGGCATTGCCCAAGCCTACGCCCGGGAGTATACCCTGCAAGACGGGCTGGATGAACAAATACCGGACCTGTTTGCCCGGGCGGAGCGGCGCATTTTTACTTATGTTGACACGCTGCGGGCCCGGGGCTATGCCTACGATTTCGCCCCTGTTTCGGTAAGCGGTATTATGACCGACAACGCCCCGCCCGGTCCGGCGATCCCCGCTTTTATCAAGCGCTTTAACGCCCTGCACGGCGACGCGATACGGCTGCAAATGGTGACGTTGGACGATTTTTATCAAGTGGTGCGTTCACAGCGGGATCTGCCCGTTTACACCGGCGACTGGACCGATTGGTGGGCCGACGGCGTGGGTTCCACCCCCGGCGACGTGGCCCATTTTCGGGCGGCCCAGCGGCTGTATCACACAGCCCTGCAATGGCCCGACGCCGATCCCGCTCTGCTGGAGGAGACCCGCCAAAACCTGTTGCTGTATGCCGAACACACCTGGGGGCACAACGCTTCGGTGGCGGCGCCCTATGCGCCGGAAGTCGCCTTGCTGGAACAAGGCAAGCGGCGGTATGCCCTGCAGGCCTACCACGCCGCCGAACAAGCCGTGTGGCAGCTGCGGCAGGCACGCGGCGCCCGGCCGGGCGGTTTGCCGGACGATCCGCTGTGGACGGTTTATAACCCCTATCCTTACCCGCTGACTACGCCGCTTACACTGCCCATAGGCGCTTACCCCGGGGTGGCGGACCTGGCGGTGACCGACGCGAGCACCGGCCAAACGGTGCCGCACCAACTTCTGCCTTGTCCCCAGGGCCCCCAGCTGGTGTTGACCGCCGACCTGCCCGCCAACGGCAGCGCGGCTTTTGCCCTGCGGCCGCTGGCACAAACCGATCCTGCTCCCGCGCCGCGGGCGGTGGAGCAGATCAGCATACAAACAGATTATTTTGATTTGACCGTAACGGCCCGCGAAGGGATCGCCGCCCTGCGCGACCGGCACACCGGTCGGGAATTGACGGCGCCCGGGTCTTCCTTTGCGCCCTTTGCGCCCGTTCACCAAATAACGCCACTTGCCGACGGGCAGGACCCGGTGCAAGCCCGTTTTGCCATGGGGCTGGCCCGGCGCACGGCCCAAACCCAAACCGTGGCCGGCCGGGTGCGCCGCCTGGAACAAACAGCCGACGGGCCGATATTGACGGTGCTGGAACTGACTTACGATCTGCCCGCCTGCTACGATTGCCGGCTGGTGCTGACGATCTATAAGCATCTGCCCCGCATAGAGGCCGAACTGCGCCTGCACAAGCAAGACCGGCTGCAGCCGGAAGGGGTTTATGTGGCGCTGCCCTTCACCGCCGGCGCCCACAGCCAAACGGTGCTGGATAAAACCGGCTGTTTGGTGCGACCGGCGCTGGACCAACTGCCGGGCGCCTGCGCGGGATACTTTTTGACCCAAACCGGCGTGGCCTTTGCCGGCCGGGACCGGACCCTGCTGGTGACCTGCCCCGACACGCCGCTGATCGCCGTGGGCGATTTGGCCGACCCCACTCCCCGTTTGGCGGGCCAAGCCGGCGTGCAAAACAGCGACCCGGTGTTTGCCTGGTGCATGAACAATTACTGGGAAACCAACTTTAAAGCAACGCTGGGCGGGTTTTACGATTTTCGCTACACCTTAACGTTACTGCCTGCCGGCGACCTGCCCGCCGCGTTTGAGACGGCCCGGGCCGCGCAAGGCGTGTTATCCGCCATCACCCAAAGGACGTGACAGTATGAACGCTTGTTGGCAACATTTCAAAACCATCACCCACCACCGGCATTTGGTGATACGCCATTGCGCCAAGGCCGGCATTTTGTGGCAGGGATTACGGCATGATCTTTCCAAATACAGCCCCACCGAGTTTTGGAACGGCGTGCGCAACTATCAAGGCTACCGCAGCCCCAACGACCGGGAACGGGAGGTGCGGGGCTATTCGCTGGCCTGGCTGCACCACAAAGGCCGCAACCGGCATCATTTTGAATATTGGACCGATTACGACCCCAAGACCCGCCGGGTGGTGCCGGTGGAAATGCCGGTGCGCTATGTGGCGGAGATGTTTTGCGACCGGCTTGCCGCCTCTAAAACCTATAACGGCAAAGACTATAACGACCAACAGCCGCTGGCCTATTTTGTGCGGGGCAAGCCTGTGCGTATGATCCACCCCGCCACCTCCGACCTGATCGAAAGCCTGCTGACAACTTTGGCGCAGGAAGGCGAACAAGCCGCTTTTGCCCGGGTGCGGGCGCTGGTGAAGGAGGCCCGCCGGTGAAGCGGGCGGTCGCCTGCCTGCTGGCGGTGTGCATGGTGTGCTGCGGCTGTGCCGCCGGGCAGCGGACAGAACGGGAATGGTTTGCCATGGACACGGTGATGCGGCTCACCTTGTATGAGCCTAACGAACAAGCCGCCGACGCGGCGCAAGCCGAAATAGACCGGATAGAAAAACAGTTTTCCGTCACCCGGGCCGAAAGCGAGATCGCCCGGCTGAACGCCGCCGGCGGCAAGGCTGTAACGGTGAACGACGAAACCGCCGCCCTGCTGCAGCAGGCGCTGGCGGTGGCCCGCCAAACAAACGGCGCTTTTGACGTGACCGTGCTGCCCGCTGTGAAAGCCTGGGGCTTTTTGGGCGGCGAACACACGGTGCCGGACGAACAAACGCTGGCCGGTTTGCGGCCCTTGATCAATTGGCGCAAGGTGACCGTGACCGGCAACCGGGTGCAAATGGCCGCCGGTATGGGGCTGGACCTGGGCGCCATTGCCAAAGGCTACGCCGCCGACCGGGCGGCTGCCGTGCTGGTACAAAAGGGCTGCGGCGGCGCCCTGCTGAATTTAGGCGGCAACGTGATGACCGTGGGCGAAAAGCCGGATGGCACTCCCTTTACCGTGGGGATACAAGACCCGGCCGACGCCAGCCGGCTGTTGGCCACTCTTTCGGTGCCGGGCGGCACCGCGGTGGTCACGTCAGGCGATTACCAACGGTATTTTGAAGAAAACGGCCGCCGGTATCACCACATTATGGATCCCCGCACGGCCGCCCCGGCCGCCAACGATCTGGCCGCCGTTACGGTAGTGGCTTCTTCCGCAGCCCTGGCCGATGCCATGGCCACCGCCTTGTTTGTTATGGGCGAGCAGGCCGGCCCCGCCTTTGCCGCCGGGCAAACCGAATGGCAGGCGCTGTTTGTTACCCACAGCGGGCAGGTGCTGTTCACCTCCGGTTTGGCCGACTGCATGACCGACCGAAGCGAAGATCACGTTTTCTCCCCTATTCAATAAAAACCGCAACAAAAAAGACAGGCGCCGGAATACGCCTGTCTTTTGTTATTGGGAATAATACCGAGAAATTACCGGGTGAGCAGGAACATAGCCAGGAACAGCAAGCACACGACCCAGGTGCTGATCTTGGTTTCTTTGATCTTGCCGGAGAACAGTTTGATCAAAACATAGGACAGCAGACCAAGGCCGATACCGTAGCTGATGTTGTAGGTGAAGGGCATGATCGCAGCGGTCAGGAACGCAGGCACAGCAATGGAAGCGTCAGACCAGTCGATATTTCTCAGGCCGCCCAGCATCAGAACGCCAACGTAGATCAGCGCGGCAGCAGTGGCGCAGCCGGGGATGAGCTGAGCCACGGGGCTCAGGAACATGGCGATGCAGAAGCAGATAGCGGTAACAATGGAGGTCAAACCGGTACGGCCGCCTTCGGCCACGCCGGCAGTGGATTCCACATAGGTGGTAACGGTGGAGGTGCCGCAGATGGCGCCGGTGGTGGTGGCCACAGCGTCGGCCATCATAGCGCGATTCATGCGGGGCACGTTGCCGTTTTCATCCAGCATGTTGCCACGGGAGCAGGCGCCGTAGAGGGTGCCCATGGTATCGAAGATATCCACGATGCAGAAAGCAAGCGCCGTGGTAATGAAGGCCAGTACCAAGCTCGCGGAGCCGTTGCTGGCCAGATAAGCGGAGAAGTCGAAGCCTTCGGTGAAGACTTTCGCAAAAGACTGGGTGCCGAATTCGCCAAACGCGTTAAGCGGATTGGAGAAGGTGACGCCGGGGTCGAAGCCGCCGACGGTGGCGTAACCCAGCGCGTAATACAGCACCGCACCGCCCAGAATGCCGAACAGCACCGCGCCGCGGACCTTTTTGTGAGCCAGCACGGCGATGATGATAACGGCCAGGAAGGTGACCAGAATGGGCATAATGTCCGCCCAGGTGTTAGCGCCGGACAAAACGTTGAAGGAATGCAGGTCTACCAGCGTGCTGTCGCTGTTTACCACGATGCCGGAGTTTTGCAGGCCCAGGAAGGCGATGAACAAACCGATACCGGCAGGGATCGCCACTTTCACGGCGTCCGGAATAGCGTCAAACAGCATTTTGCGCAGGCCGGTGGCGGTGAGCAGGATGAACAGCAAACCGTCAACCAGAATGAACACCAACGCATTGGCATAGGTGAAGCCCATGCCCACGCACACGGTGTAAACAAAGAAGGCGTTCAAACCCATGCCGGAAGCTTGCGCCAGCGGCAGGTTCGCCAACAAACCGATCAGCACGGTGCCGATGATTGCGCCCAAAGCGGTGGCAATGTACATAGCGCCGTAGCTGGGACCCTGGCCGGTGATGTTGGCAATGTCGGTAAACATACCGGCGTTGACCATCAAAATGTAGGCCATGGCCATGAAAGTGGTGATACCGGCGAAAATTTCGGTTTTCACGGTAGAGCCGCTTTCACGGATTTTGAAAAATTTTTCCACGAATGTTTCCCCCTATTGATTATTCCACATCCGCCGCCAGCGCCGCAAACGGGTATTGCGCGACGTTTCGGCTGTGCATTCCGGCACACAGCAAAAACCCGCGCAAATTGCAGCAAAAGCGGCAAATATTGTGTTTACAATTGAGAGTGTACCATATATTTAGAAAAAAATCAACGGTTTTTGTAAAATTTCCCCTGCTTTTTTCGGCAAAAATCGCCCGATTGCGGAATTTTGAAAAATACATTGACTTTTTGAAAAAATGTACTATTATAGTAGAGAACATTTTTCATGAGGAGTTATGCAATATGGATTATAAAATGAACATTGCGGGGCTGGACCGGGCCCTGCCTCTGTGCAAGGTGACGGACGATCTGTACATCGCCGCCTTTGTTATTTTCGGCGACCAGGCGCTCACCGTGGCATGCGCCCGTGAACTGCTGAAAAAAGCCCCGGCTTACGATTATCTGATCACGGCCGAAGCCAAGGGCATTCCCCTGGCCCACGAAATGGCCCGTCAGCACGGCGACGAAAAGTATATTTTGGCCCGCAAAGCCACCAAGCTGTATATGCAGGAGATCTTTGAGGTGGAGGTGCGTTCCATCACCACCGACCGGGTGCAGCATTTGTATTTAGACAAATCCGACGCCGATTTGATGAAGGGCAAACGCATTTTGGTGGTGGACGACGTGATCTCCACCGGCGAATCCCTTTCGGCCATTGAACAACTGGTGGAAAAAGCCGGCGGTGAGATTTGCGGCCGCATGACCATTTTGGCCGAAGGCGCCGCCGCCGACCGGAACGACATCATCTATCTGGAGCCCCTGCCTCTGTTTAACGCCGACGGCACGGTGAAAGACTGATGGAACAGCGCATTACCGCCCGCATGACCGACGAAGACGGGCGCCCCTTTACCCGCACCTTTACGGTGGAGCGCACCCTGACGGTGGAAGGCAAAACCTATTTGGCGCTGGTGGCCGACGGTGAAGAGGACGACGTGTATTTGTTCGATTTTACCCAAGCGACCGACGGCACCGTGGAACTGCTGGAAATTGAAGACGACGCGGCCTATGAAAAAGCCGCCGACGCCTATGAAGCCCTGCAGCGGGAGGACGACTGATGGAACAACAGTATATCACCATTTCCCTGCTGGCGGACGACGGCAGCGAGATACAGCAGGAATGCATGGTGATCGGCACTTTTGACGTGGACGGGCAGGACTATGTGGCCCTGGCCCCCACCGACGATAACCAAACGGTGCTGATCTACGCCCTGCACGTGGTGGATGAAGACCACTTTACCCTGCGGGATATTGAAGACGAGACCACCTATATGCGGATAGTGGCCGAATTTAACACCATAATAGACGGCGAATAGCGCCGCAAACAAACCGCCCGGCAACGCAAATGCGCGCCGGGCGGTTTTTATTGTCAAAATCGGGCGCTGCCGCGGGGTTTATCCCTCGTTGGCCTCTTTTAAGGGCAAAATGTAGGTTTCGTAGTAGCCCGGCAAATAGGTCCAGTTGGCCGGATCGTAGAAATCCCAGGGGAGTTTTTCGGGGGAAAGTTTTGCATAACAATCTCGGTCTCCTGGATAGGAGGGTGATCCCATGAGGTACATGCCCGGCCGCCAGTCGTCCGGCCAAACCGCAAACGCCCAATATTTGTCCCAATCATCGGTCAACGACGTGCGGGGAAACGCGTCGATCTTTCCAACGGCGTACTGCAAAATCAGCAAAGCGTCTTTCGCGGTAATCATCTTATCGCCGTCCACGTCGGCTAAATAGGTTCGGTTTTGTATATATGCAACAAAGCGCGCATCGAAATCAGGCCAGTCACGTTTGCGCTCGCCTAAAAAATATGTATAGTAACATCTCTCATAACATGCCAGCAATGTTGGATATGACTTAGGAAAACTGTTGAAAAAAAACCTATACCACTGAGGATCAACGCGTCTTCTTTGGCTTTCACTTTCAATATATACGGCTTTTCGAAGCACCCAAAGCGCGTCGACCGCGTCAACACGGCCGTCATACGCTACGTCGCCGATAGCAAAATCCACTTTCGGACATTTATCATCATAATAAGGATCATAATAGGCATGGGCCGGCATGACAAAGGCTATGCAGAAACAAACCATGGCCAGCACCAGGCAACCGAATTGCTTTATGCGTTTCATGTTCGTTACCTCCTTGTTTCGATTGTTAATTATCGGTGATCAATTGGAATTCCGCTTCCATCTTAAGCACAAAAAGGCAAATATGTCAAGCATTTTGGGCAAAAAAGCGACTCTACTCTTTTTTGTTCACAGTTTGTTCACATTTGGTTCGGCATGTTGCACAAAAACCGGGGCGAATTTTCTACATTATAAAGAGCGGCCCCTTCCCCACCCGGGAAGAAGCCGCTTTGCTTTGTGCTGAATTAAAGGGGATTGCCAATGCTGCGCCAGTCCAGATCGCCCCGTTCCAGACCGTGGATGAGCACTTCGGCGGTGGCGATGTTGGTGGCCACGGGGATGTTATGTACGTCGCACAGCCGCAGCAGGTTGATTTCGTTTGGTTCGCTTTCGCCCCGGTTGATGGGGTCCCGGAACATGAGCAGCAGATCGATCTCGTCACAGCCGATGCGGGCGGCGATTTGCTGGTCGCCCCCCTGGGCGCCGCTCATATACTTTTGGATCTTAAGGCCGGTGGCTTCGGCAATGAGTTTGCCGGTGGTGGCGGTAGCACACAGGTCGTGCCGGCTTAAAATGCCGCAGTAGGCAATGCAAAACTGCACCATCAGTTCTTTTTTGGAATCATGAGCAATCAAGGCGATCTGCATAGTGTTCAATCCTTTCATAAGGGAATGGTCATTTTAAGCGGGTGAGTTTTGGCAGGGGCACTGCTTCCCCTTCCAGCCGGGCGGCCATGCGGCCCAACGCCAATCGCCAGGCCGGCGTGAAGGCGGCCGAACGGCCCACCAGCGCCAGGGCGACCTGTTCGTCTTCCGGCACCACGCCCAGCAGGCGCGCGCCCACCCGGTCGCACAGTTCATCCAGGTTAAATTGCCGGTCCTGCCGGGCCCGGGCGGCCACAAACCGGTTGACTACCAGCCGGCATTCGGTAAGACCGGGGGTTTGGCGCAGCCGTTCCACCGCCAAACCGGCGCCCCGTACCGACACCGGGTCGACCTGGCACACCACCAAGGCCGTATAAGCCGGCAACGCGCTTTCCAGCGCGAGAGACAAACCGGCGGGGCGGTCTAATATTATATAATCATATTGGTCTTCGGCTTCGATCAGCCGGGCGGCCAGGTCGTTCATATCGTCCGGGCCGGGCGGCGTATCGCCGGCGGCCAAAAAATCCGGCTCGCCGGGGCTGCTCACCACCGCGTCGGCCAGCGGCACCGTACCGCGCAGCACATCCCCCGCATGGTAAACCGCACGGGAAGCGTGTTCCAGCAAAAACTGCGCCGAACACAGACACCAGTCGGTATCGACCAACAGCACCCGCCGGTATCTGGCCGCCAGTTCCCGCGCCAGGCCCGCCGCAATGGTGGACTTGCCGACGCCGCCTTTGCCCGAAACAACTGACAAAATTGTGGCCATGGCTTTGTCCCTCCCGTTGTGTTATATTAAATAATAGTATACCATATCATGCGGCAAATGTCAACCGCGCCGGCGAGGTCAGGGAATGAGCACGCCCGACTGCTGGCCGGTGTAGGTTTCGCCCTGATAGAAGAAATAGGCGTCAAAAATATCCTGCGCGGGCTGAGCGCAGCCGGAACCATAGCCGCCCTTTTCCACAATGGTCACCACGGCGATCTCCGGATTTTCATAAGGCGCAAAGGCCACAAACACACCGTTGTTGAATTCCACCCCGTGGTCATACACGGTGGCGGTGCCGGTTTTGCCCCCCACCTGAATGGGATAATCGGCAAACACGCTGGCTACCGACCCTTCGGTGGTAACCGACAGCATGCCTTGCTTCACCACGTCGTACACCTCGGGCGAAATGCCGGTGGTATCCATCACCTGGGGTTGGGTGAGCACCACCGATTCGGTCAGGTCATAATTGCGAATTTCCTGCACCAAGTGGGCCCGGTAACGGGTGCCGCCGTTGGCCAGGGTGGCGATATAAGTGGCCAGCTGCAGGGGGGTGAAGGCGTTATCTGACTGGCCGATGGCAGCTTGCAGGGTATCACCGTCGTTCCATGTGGTGTTGATCGATTCCCGGTAAGTGCGGCCGGCCAGAATGCCGGTTGCCTCCCCTAATTCAATACCGGTTTCAACCCCCAGACCGTATTTGCGGCAATACTCGTTGAGTTTGGTAATGCCCACCCGGCGGCCGGTTTCATAAAAGAAATAGTTGCAGGAAACCTTTAAAGCCCCCACCACGTTCAGGGCGCCGTGGTAATGCATGCAGGTGGGCTGATAATCTTCATAATAAGTATATTTTTGGGAACAGAAGATAGTTTCGTTTGGTTTGATTTTGCCCGTTTGCAGGCCAATGCTGGCCGTGGCCGGTTTAAAGGTGGAACCGGGTGCGTAAATGCCGTTAAAGGCCCGGTTGAACAAAGGCCGGTCCTCATCCTGCAACAGGGATTCATATTGTTCCCGGTAGGTGGCGGCGTCGTAAGACGGATAGGTAACGGCCGCCAGCACGGCGCCGGTGTTCACATTCATTACCACAATGCTGCCCGCGTGGGCGCCGTAGGAGTTTTTGTCTCCCGAGCCGCTAAGCTGATAAATCAGATTGCGCAGCGACCGCTGAGCCACCGCTTGAATGTTCCGGTCGATGGTGAGCAGCACCGAGTCTCCCGCCCGGGGTTGTTTGACCACTTGGGACGACAGCACGTTGCCGGCGGCGTCCCGGGTGGTTTTCAGGGTGCCGTCGGTACCGCGCAAATAGGATTCGGCATATTTTTCAATGCCCGATTTGCCCACGATATCACTGTAAGAATACCCTTTGGATTTGAGTTCTTCCCACTCTTCGGAATAAATAGGCCCGATGGCGCCGATGATGTGGGGCGCAATGGTGCCCGAAACGTACCGCCGGGTGGTGACTACCCGCACTTCTACCCCCGGCAGTGCCCGGGAAGATTCTTCCACCTTGGCCACCGTGTCCAGGCTGACGTTTTCGGCAAAGGTATAAGGAATGGTGTCGGCATAGTCGGCCACCAGCATGGTGAGCCGCACGCCCATGAGCACCCGCTGCTGGGCGGGCGAATAGTTTTGCAGCTGCCATTTTTCTATCATGGCGGCCCGGCAGTTTTCGGCGGTGGCATAGTGGGCCAGGCGCAGTTTCTCTATCATGGTAGAAACCGCAATGTTGGCCTTTTCGTTAAAGCCGTAGGGCGCTTTGGCGGCCAGGGGGCAGTTGTCTACCCAGGCTTCGCCGGTGGTGCGCAGCAAGTTGGTGAGGGTGAGGATGGTTTCGTTCAGCCGGTCGTCTGGCAGGTAAATGCGGTTAAACACAAGATTATAGCCTTCTTCATTCACCGCAAAAGCCCGGCCGAACCGGTCTAAAATCTCACCCCGGGCCGCGGCCAGCGGCGTATAGGTAGCCGTGGCGGCCTGCGCCTGCTCCACGTATTTATCCCGATGCAGCACCTGCCAGTCAAACAGCCGCGCGCCATAGCCAAGCAACACCGCCACCAGCACCAGGCAAATGACAGTGACCCGCTTGTTCTTTTTTTCTCGGGCCATAACTACTCTTCCTTTATGCAAACGAAAGGCGACGGTGCAGCCACCGCACCAACGGGCAAAACACCAGCCCGAAAGCGCCGGAATACAATGCCGCCGGCAATGAAAAACGCACCAGATAAAACCAGGCGCCGCCACCGCCCAAAATACATTTGAACAGCAGCCAATATAACACAAAATATGTGAGCGCGGCCCCCAGGCACAGCACCAGCGCCGCCCACAGGCTGTGGGTGAAAAAGTGCTTGACCGCAAAGCCGCAAACCACGCCGACGGCGGTGAGCACCACCGCGTGAAAGCCCACCGACGGCACGGTGTAAATATCCATTAAAATGCCGCACAGTAGGCCGAAAACAGCGCCGGCCCGCTCTTCGTAATACACGCCTACGGCGGCGGTGAGCACCGGCAGCAGCACCGGTGAACAGCCGGCAATAACGGCAAAGCCGCCGGGCGCGCTTTGCAGCAGCCAGCAAAACAAAGCCAGCACGCCCAATAAAACATATTGCAGCACCAGGCCGCCCTTGCGATCGGCTTTTTTACTCATCGCCCAAACCGCCTTGTCCTTCAAACGCGGTGATCACCATGACCTGCGTGAGAGAGCGGGCATCGATGACCGGCCGCACCACGGCGTAAAGAGAAACGTTGGAAGGATCCTTTTTCACGTCGGTGACCGTGCCGATGATGAGCCCGGCGGGAAACACGCCGCCGGCGCCGGAGGTGAGCACCGTATCGCCGATGGTGACAGCCGACGAACTGGCCAGATAAGACAGCCCGCAGGCGCCGTCACCCAGCAGGGCGGTATCCCCCGCCACCACGCCGGCTTCCCGGGTGCGGCTTACCACCGCGCCCACCCGCAAAGTGGGGTCCAGCACCGTTACTACGGTAGACATGGTGGAGCCCACTTCGGATATGTAGCCCACCAGGCCGTCGGCCGTTATCACCGGGTCGTGCAGAGCCACACCGTCGCGGGTGCCCGCGTCAATGGAAAAAGACCCGCACGCGTCCGCACCGTCGCGGGCGGTAACAATGGCGGGTTGAAAGGTGAAATCACTGTGCTGCTGCTTCATTTCCAGATAATCGCGGAAAAACTCGTTTTCCCGTTTATACTCGTCAAAATCCACCAGTTGCTGGCGATAGGTGCGCAGTTCTTCCCGCAGGCGGTTGTTTTCATCCTCCAGCGTATCCAGCCGGCCAATGGCGGTGAACATGCGGTCTATTTGCCGGGTAACCGAAGCGCCGAAGGTTTGAAAGGGCGAAAGCAGGGTGCCCAAAAAGTCTGATTGAGGCGCCACCCGGCGGCCCACGGCCGCAAACACGATGCTGACCATCAACAGCACGCACAGCACCGTTACAATGGCCTTAAAAGGGCGGCTTGTAAAAAACTTTTTCACGGCGTTCTCCTTTTGTTACCGTTCGGCACTATATTTGCGCCGGCGTTCAAAAAAGTCCATGGAAACGCCCGTTTCCAGCCGTTTCAGGGTGCCTTGTACCACGCAGTCCAGCGGATTTTCGGCCACCCGCACGGGAATACCGGTTTCGCGCTGGATCAACGTGTCCATCCCGTGCAGCAGAGCGCCGCCGCCGGTGAGCACAATGCCCGCGTCCACAATATCGCTGGCCAGTTCCGGAGGGGTTTTTTCCAGGGTGGAACGCACCGTATCCACAATGGTGGAAACCACGTCAAACAGCGCTTCCCGCACTTCCCCGCCGGCAATGGTGATGTTTTTGGGCAGGCCGTCCATCAAATTGCGGCCCCGCACCTCCAGCACCGGTTCCTCGTTCCATTCGCAGGCGGAACCGATCTTCATTTTGATTTGTTCGGCGGTGCGCTCGCCAATGAGCAGGTTATATTTTTTGCGCACGTAAGACATAATGGCGTCGTCCATATCGTCGCCGGCCACCCGCACCGATTGGGCGGTTACGATGTCGCCCAGCGACAGCACCGCCACTTCGCTTGTGCCGCCGCCGATATCCACCACCATGCTGCCGGCGGCGTCAAACACCGGCAACCCGGCGCCGATGGCGGCCGCCATGGGTTCTTCAATCAGATCCACGTCCCGGGCGCCGGCCTGCACGGCGGCGTCATGCACGGCGCGCACCTCCACTTCGGTAACGCCCGAAGGGATGCAGATCATCACTTTCACGCGGGAAAACACCGAGCCCTTAATGGCTTCGCGCATAAAGCGTTTGAGCATGGCCGCGGTCACGTCAAAATCGGCGATCACGCCGTCTTTCAGCGGGCGCACCGCCACAATGGAACCGGGGGTGCGGCCGATCATTTCTTTGGCTTCACTGCCCACGGCGCGCACGGTTTCGTTGCGCACGTCCACCGCCACAACCGACGGCTCCCGCATAACAATGCCCTTTCCTTTAATACACACCAATGTGTTGGCCGTGCCCAGATCAATGCCGATCTCCCGCGTGAACATACTCATTCTCCTTTGTTGACTATGGTAAAAAACAGTCGCCTGTGGTTATTCCTAATTATTATAACCGAAAGCGCCGGGTTTCTCAATACCCTTTGCAAGAAAAAAGCAAAAAATTCCCGCAACAAAAGGCGCACACCGCCGCAGCGGCATGCGCCCCCGAAAGGAAGAAAAATTTTTCAGATCATACCGGTCCGTTTTACCGGGCTTTGCCCACGGCTTTTTGCAGGGTGTGCAGAGCGTCGCCCGCGTCCAGCGCGCCGTCGTCGTCCCAGTCGGCCAGAGCGAAGGCCAGTTCGTCGGCGATTTCCGCCTTTTGCACCACGTGTTTCAGCGTCAGCAACCCGTCCACCGCGTTCACCTGCCCGTTCAGGTCCGCATCGCCGGTGGTGGTCAGGCCCAGTTGATCCAGCAAAGCGGCCGGAAAAGCCTCCTTATCCTCTTCCGGTTTGGTGTTATCTCCGTATGGCACAAACGAAATCACCATCCAATACAGCTCCGAAACCGGCAGAATAATCTCTTCCATTCCCGCGCCGATTAATGGTGTCGAGCCGACAACCCAACCGTTATACAGCCCCGTTTTGCCCTTGTATTCAAAGGGATTTGATCCGTAATACGAATAACTGAGCTTCTCAAACGAAGTATAAGAAACATGATCACCCTGAGACCAATCAGACCATACCGCATCTTCAATAGAAAGCGGCTCATCTTTCTGTTTGCACATGGCAAAATATGGCGACATATTAGCGCTCGGGCTTTCGCTGTTTACCGAAACAAAGGCGATCTGCAACCATACATTACGGCCCAGCATCTTGGTAAATCCGCTGTACAAATAGGAACCATCCACGACCGTGGAGGTTTTCGAATAAGAAAACGACGGCGCCATTTTCGGCAGCCATAACTCTTCTATCGTTTCTTCCTGCTTCAATTGCTGCACCGCTTCCTGCCAGGTGATCTTGTTATCTTTCACCGCCGCCGCGGGCAGGGCCGCGCAGCACAGCAATACCAGAGATAATACTGTGCAAATCAGTTTTTTCATGACTCATACCTCCGTTTCGTTTTCGTGTCTTTCCGCTTCCATCTTAAGCACAAAAAGGCAAATTTGTCAAGCATTTTGGGCAAAAAAGTGACTCTACTCTTTTTTGTTCACAGTTTGTTCATAATTTGTTCACAGTTTGTTCACATTTGGTATACAACTTGCACAAAAATCGGGGTGAATTTTTGACACAAAAAATTTTTCGCCCTGCCGGAGGAGGCAGAGCGAAAACGGAAAAAACGATTTTACAGCGCGGGGCCGGTGGTCAAACGGCAGGTAAACATGACCTCCCCCGCCCCGTTTTGCCCCATGGCTTCCGCCCCGGCGGGGGTGGGTTGGGTGAACAGGGTGAGAGGCTGGCCGGCCAGCACCTCGCGGTGATACTGAATGGCAAAGGTCTGCAGCCGCCGGTGCTCTTCAGGAGCCAGGGCGTTGAGCACAAAGGCGGCGTATTTGGTGTTGTTCACGTGGCCGTTCATATCCAGGTCGGCAAAGCCGGGGGTAACGGTAACGCCGGGGCCGGCGGGTGTGAACGCGCGCAGTTTTTCCATGCGGCCGGGCATAACGTCATGGGGATAAAAATCGTCGGCAAAGGGATAAATATCCTTGGTGGACATGATCTTGCGGTCTTGCCGCCGGATAACAAGCCATTCCGACGTGCCCTCCACCAGCACGTCGCCCTGCTCGCTGAGGATCTGGCAATCGCGCCGGCAGGTGACGGCGCCGGGCGGATGGGGCCAGGTGCGCACCGTAACGGGCTGATACATAACCACCGGCGCCACCACGCGAAAATGGATCTTGGAGATCATCCACAGCAGGTCCCGCCCGAGCATATCTTCAAACCCGATGCCCATAGACTGAGAATGGCGGCCGGCGGCGTCCTGAAAAAAGTCCAGCACGCTGTCAATACGCAAACGGCGATAGCAGTCCAGATCAGACGCCCGCACGGTGTAGGGCGCTTCAAAAAGCCGGGGGGTAACGATCATGCTTCCACCACCCGCACGGCGTTGATGACCGGCTGACTGGCTTTGGGCACGGTGCCGTTATTGTCCAGCACGGGGGTGGCGGCGCAAACGGCGTCTACCACTTCGATGCCATCGGTAACGTAACCGAACACGGCGTATTGGCCGTCTAAAAACAAACTGTCCTCATGCACAATAAAGAACTGAGAGGAGGCGCTGTCATAAAACTGGGAGCGGGCCATAGACAAGGCGCCCCGGGTGTGCTTTAAGGGATTGTTGACCCCGTTGGCGGCAAATTCGCCTTTGATGTTTTCATCCGAACCGCCCATGCCGTTGCCCAGCGGGTCACCCCCCTGGATCATGAAACCGCTGATGATGCGGTGAAAGGTGAGGCCGTTATAAAACCCGTTTTTGGCCAGCCGCAAAAAGTTGGCCACGGTGATGGGCGCGGCGTCCGCGTCCAGTTGGGCGCGAATGGTGCCGAAGTTGTTGATTTCGATTTCTACCGTGTGTTTGCCGTTAAGCATAGGTCATTCTCCTTCCGGTAATGGGTCAGCCGGTTCGGCCGCCTGCAAAATATGTTGGCGCAAAGCTTCTACCCCCAGGCCGCTGAGCGCCGAAAAAGGCACCCGCGCCGTTTGGGGCGGCACAAAGGCCAGTTCCTGTTCCAGTTCGGCCAGGCGGCGGGCAAATTCGGTTTTGTTGAGCTTGTCCGCTTTGGTGTAAACCACCACAAAAGGCAGGGCCGCGTCGGTCAAATAATGAAGCATGGTCAAATCGTCTTTAGACGGGGCGTGGCGCATATCGATGAGCTGCACCACCAGCGCCACCCGGCGCCCGCCGGCAAAATAGCCTTCCGCCAGGTCGGCCCAGCGGCGGCGTTCACTGTCCGGCCGCTTGGCGTAGCCGTAACCGGGAAAGTCCACAAAGCGGGCGGTGTCCACCCGATAAAAATTGATGGTGACCGTTTTGCCGGGCGTGGCGCTTACCCGGGCCAGTGCCTTGCGCCCCAGCAGTTTGTTGAGCAGGGTGCTTTTGCCCACGTTGGACCGGCCGGAAAATACGATCTCCGGCAAGCTGGAGGGGGGCAGTTGGCGGGCGGTGCCGGCCGAAAGTTCATAAGCGGCTGTTTGCAAATTCACGGTGGGACACCCCCTTAGCAGTAGCCGGTGGGCTGCCGCGTGGCATCGGGTCGGGCCCGGTGGGCCGGCGCCGGTTTGCGGTCGGCGGCGGGCTTTTCATAGGCCCGGTCGGCAAAAGCGACGGGCAGCACTTCGTCAATGGTGGAAACCCCCACAAATTGCAGGTTTTCCCGCACCACCGGCTCCACCTCCGACAGATCGGGCAGATTTTCCCGCGGGAGGATAACGGTTTTCATGCCGGCCTTGTAGGCGGCCATGGTTTTTTCTTTTAACCCGCCGATGGGCAGCACCCGACCGCGAATGGTGATTTCACCCGTCATGGCCACGTCGGACCGGACGGGCGCGCCGGAAAAGGCGGAAATGAGGGCGGTGGCCATGGTGATGCCGGCGGAGGGGCCGTCTTTGGGCACGGCGCCTTCCGGCGCGTGGATGTGCACGTCGTATTCCTGATAAAACCGGTCGGGCACCTGCAGCCGGTCGGTGCGGCTGCGAATGCAGCTGATGGCCGCCTGGGCGGATTCTTTCATTACGTCGCCCAGCGAGCCGGTGAGCTGAATCTTGCCGGTGCCTTTGAACACGGCGGTTTCAATGGGCAGCAATTCGCCCCCCACGCTGGTCCAGGCCAGACCGTTCACCAGCCCCACGGCGCCTTTTTCGGCGGGCGGGTCGTTTTTAAAGCGGCGGGGGCCCAGCAGTTCGGGCAGGTCGGCGGCTTTCACGCTCACCCGGTCGCATTCGCCGGCCACCAGCCGTTTGGCGGCTTTGCGGCACAGGCGGGCCAGTTCCCGTTCCAGATTGCGCACGCCGGCTTCTTTCACGTAACCGTCTATCACGGCGTACAAAGCGGCGTCCGAAATGCGGAAGGTTTTGGGCGAAAGGCCGTGGCGTTCGATCTGCTTGGGCACCAGATGCCGCCGGGCGATCTGCTTTTTCTCTTCCCGGGTATAGCTGGAAAGTTCAATGATCTCCATGCGGTCTCGCAAGGCGTCGGGAATGGTGTCGGCCGTGTTGGCGGTGAGCACAAACAGCACCCGGGACAAATCGAACGGGATCTCTAAAAAATGGTCTTCAAAGGCGTTGTTTTGTTCGGGGTCCAGCACCTCCAGCAGCGCGGAGGAGGGGTCGCCCTTATAGTCGGCGCCCAGTTTGTCGATCTCGTCCATCAAAATCAGGGGATTTTGACTGCCGGACTGGCGCACCGCTTCCATAATGCGGCCGGGCATAGACCCGATATAGGTGCGCCGGTGGCCGCGAATGTCGGCTTCATCCCGCACGCCGCCCAGGGAAATGCGCACGTAATTGCGCCCCATGCACCGGGCAATGGATTTGGCGATGGAGGTTTTGCCCACGCCGGGCGGGCCCACCAGACACAGGATCTGCCCGTTCAGGTCGGGGGCCAGCGCCCGCACGGCCATGAGTTCCAAAATGCGCTGTTTGACCTTTTGCAGGCCGTAATGGTCTTCGTTGAGCATACGCTCGGCGGCGGCCAGATCGGTATTGTCTTCGGTATACACGCCGAAGGGCAGGTCCAGCACGGCGTCTAAATACCCCCGCACCACGGTGGCTTCGTGCGAGCCGGTGGGCATTTTGTAAAGCTTGTTGGCTTCGCGGTAGAGTTTTTCTTTCACCGCGTCGGAAGCCGGCAGCGCGTCGATACGCGCCCGGTATTCTTCCGCTTCCCGCTTGGGATCGTCGTCTTCTCCCAGTTCTTCGGAGATCACGCGGATCTGCTCGCGCAGGTAATAATCCCGCTGGTTATCGTCCATATTGTCCCGCACGCGCTGTTCAATTTCCATTTCCAGCGCCAGCAGGGCGGCTTCGTTCTGCAGTGAGGTGACCAGCAGTTCCGCCCGCTTCATCAGGTGGATCTGCTCTAAAATAGACTGCTTGACCTGGGGGGTGAAGGGCACGTTGCCGGCTATGTAGTCGCACAGCGCCCGCAAATCGTCGTTTTGCGCCACTTCCATGAGCATGTCCGGCGGCAGTTTGGCGTTGGTTTTGGCGTATTCGGCAAAGGCGTCCTTCACCGCACGCAGCATGGCGGGACCCACCGGGTCGCTTTTGCGGGGATAGCCCACCGTGCCCAGGGGCAGCACCTGCACGCCGAAATAGGGGTCGGTTTTTTCAAACGTGACCACCCGGGCCCGCTGCAGGCCGTCGGCCATAACGCGAATGGCGTCGCCGGGCAGTTTGAGTACCTGCTGAATGCGCGCCAGACAGCCCACCGAATAGATCTGCTCTTCGGTAGGTTCTTCATCGCGCACATCGTGCTGGGCGGCCAAAAAGATGAGCCGTTCGCCGGCCAGCGCTTCGTAAACCGCCTGAATGGAACGGGACCGGCCCACGTCAAAGTGGATCTGCATGTCCGGAAACACCACCAGGCCGCGCAAAGCGATCATGGGAACGGATTTTATGGCTAATTCAGACAAAAGGGATCTCTCCTTTCCCTTAAAAACGGTATGGTAAGAAACGATCGGCGGTTGTCAAACAGGCAACAGCCGATCGATGCAGTTTAGTTTGCGGCCGCGTTTTCGGGCGCGTCCTCATGGCGCGACAATTTGACCGCCGCCGCCTTGCGCTTGGGATCCCGCTTTATTTGGGGTTTTGCCTGCCCCAACACAAAGGCTTCGGTTACGGTCACGCTGGCCACGCCGTCGTCTGACGGCACGGTGAACATTAAGTCGCCCAGCAGTTCTTCCATGGCCGAACGCAAGCCGCGGGCGCCGGTTTTGCGGGCCAGGGTGCGCCGGGCGATGGCCGCCAGGGCCGCCGGTTCAAAGGTAAGTTCCACCCCATCCATAGCAAACAGGGCCTGATATTGCCGCACAATGGAGTTCTTGGGTTCGGTCATCACCCGCACCAGCGCGTCTTCGTCCAGATCCCGCAAAGCGGCGATGACCGGCAAACGGCCGACGATTTCGGGAATGAGGCCGAATTTGACCAGGTCGTGATGCTCCACCCGGCCCAGCAAATACTCATTGGAAGTGTTGGCCTTGGTTTTGATCTCGTTGCCAAAGCCGAGTGAGCCGCCGCCCAACCGTTTGGCGATCACTTCTTGCAGGCCGTCAAACGAGCCGGCGCAAATGAACAGAATGTTGGTGGTGTCCATTTGAATAAATTCCTGCTGGGGATGTTTGCGCCCGCCCTGAGGCGGCACGTTGGCTACGGTACCTTCTAAAATTTTAAGCAGGGCCTGCTGCACCCCTTCCCCGCTCACATCCCGGGTGATGGAAGGGTTTTCGGACTTGCGGGCGATCTTATCGATCTCATCCACGTAAATAATGCCCCGCTCGGCCCGTTCCACGTCGTAGTCCGCCGCCTGAATGAGCCGCAGCAGAATATTTTCCACGTCTTCGCCCACATAGCCGGCTTCGGTAAGGGTGGTGGCGTCGGCAATGGCGAAGGGCACGTTGAGAATGCGGGCCAGGGTTTGGGCCAGCAGGGTTTTGCCCACGCCGGTGGGGCCCAGCAGCAGCACGTTGCTTTTTTGCAGTTCCACGTCGTTTTCCCGGTCGACCGCCACCCGTTTATAGTGGTTATACACCGCCACGGACAAAGCCCGCTTGGCTTCCTCCTGCCCCACCACGTATTCATCCAGCTTTTGCTTGATTTGGGCAGGCTTTAACAGAGGCTGAGCCGCTTCCCGGCTGCCCCGTCGGCGGTTGTGGCCACCCAGGTCCCGTTCGGCCATGGTTTCAGTGCAAAGCTGCACACATTGGTCACAAATATAGGCGCCGTCCTTGCCGAACATGATGCGCACCTGATCCTGTGTGCTGCCGCAAAAGGAACAGCGCACGGTTTTATCGTTGGTATGACTGGCCATAAATTGCCCGCTTTCTTATCGTTTTTCCATCACCTGATCGATCAGGCCGTATGCCAGCGCTTCCTGCGCGGTCATAAAGTTGTCCCGCTCGGTATCCCGTTCAATGTCGGCCAGCGGTTTGCCGGTGTTGGCCGACAAAATGCGGTTCAAATTTTCACGGGTACGCTTGATGTGGTCGGCCGCGATCAGGATCTCGGTGGCCTGGCCCTGGGCGCCGCCCAGAGGCTGGTGGATCATGATTTCACTGTTTGGCAGGGCGTACCGCTTGCCCTTGGCGCCGGACGACAGCAAAAACGCCCCCATGCTGGCCGCCATGCCCACGCAAATGGTGGACACGTCGCACTTGATGTATTGCATGGTATCGTAAATAGCCAAACCGGCCGAAACCGAGCCGCCGGGCGAGTTGATATACAGGTTGATGTCTTTTTCGGAATCTTTGCCTTCCAGATACAGCAGTTGGGCGATCACCAGGCTGGCAGTGGTATCGTTCACCTGGTCGGAAAGCACGATGATGCGGTCATCCAGCAGGCGGGAAAAAATGTCAAAAGAACGTTCGCCTTTGCTGGTTTGTTCGATTACATACGGTACTAAACTCATGTGGTTCACCTCAATCTGGTTTGATACAGCGAAACCTGCCGAACAGCAGGTTTCGTTTGGTTGCAAGCGGCGCAAAACCCGCTTTTTCATTATAGGAAGAACGCCTGCCGATTATTCAGCCGGCTCTTCTTTCTTTTTGGGGGCCGCTTTTTTTGCCGGCGCTTTTTTGGCGGCGGGCTTTTTGGCGGCGGGTTTTTCTTCAGCCGGCGCTTCTTCCGTCTTCTTGGCGGCGGGCTTTTTGGCCGCCGGCTTTTTGGCGGGCGCCTTTTTAGCCGGCTTTTCCGCGGCCGGTTCGGCGGCGGTTTCCGCTTCGGCCTTGGGGGCGGCTTTCTTGGCGGCGGTTTTCTTCGCCGCCGGCTTCTTGGCGGGCTTTTCGTCGGTAACAACGGCGGAGGATTTGATCAGGTCTACCGCTTTGTTGCACACGATGTCGCCGGTGAGATCTTTGGCGGAAATGGCGGCTTTGACTTGTTCGGCCTTCATGCCGTACATTTCGGCGATCTTATCATATTCGGCGTTAAGTTCTTCTTCGGTGGCTTCCAGTTTTTCGGTTTTGGCAATGGTTTCCAGCGCCAGACGCACCTTGACCTGCTTGAGGGCGTTTTCGCGGAAGCCGCCGCGGAAGTCTTCATCGCTCATGCCGGTATATTTGCGGTAGGTTTTCAGGTCCAGGCCCTGATAGCGCAGGCGGTTTTCAAAATCGCGGATATTTTCATCGATGCGTTCTTCCACCATGCAATCGGGCACGTCCACGGTCATGCCGGCCACGATCTGTTCGATCAGGGCGTTTTCCACCTGGGCGTCGGCCTGGGCGTTTTTGCTTTCGGCCATTTTATCGTGAATGTCTTTTTTCAGTTCATCCAGCGTGTCAAATTCGCTCACGTCTTTGGCAAACTCATCGTCCAGCGCAGGCAGTTCCTTGGCCTTGAGCTCGTGGATTTTTACCTTGAACACGGCCTCTTTGCCCGCCAGTTCTTCGGCGTGATATTCGGTGGGGAAGATCACGTTCACGTCCAGTTCGTCGCCGGCGCTGTGGCCCACGATCTGTTCTTCAAACCCGGGAATGAAAGAGCCGGAGCCCAGTTCCAGGCTGTAGCCTTCGCCCTTGCCGCCGGCAAACGCCTTGCCGTCGGTAAAGCCTTCGTAATCGATCACGGCCACGTCGCCGTTTTGGGCGGCGCGGTCTTCCACGGGCACAAACCGGGCGGCGTGCTCTTGCCGGTGCTCCAGTTCATGTTCCACTTCGTGGTCGGTCACTTCCACCACCGGGCGTTCGGCCTTAAGGCCTTTGTATTCGCCCAGGGTCACGTCGGGCTTCACGGTGACAAGCAGTTTGAAGCTTACACCGTTTTTATCCATAGAGATCAATTCAAAATCCACTTTGCGTTCCGCCAGTTCCAGGCCGGATTCTTCCAGCGCGGCGTCGGCAGCGTCGGGATACAGATCTTCCAACGCGTCCTGATAAAACAGGTCTTCCCCGTAGCGAGACAGGATCATGGCTTTGGGGGCCTTGCCTTTGCGGAAACCGGGGATGGTGATATTTTTAATTCCGCGGGCCGTCGCTTTGTCTACAGCGGCGCCGAAGGCTTGGGCGTCGATCTCGACCGTGAGAGCGTAACGGTTGGTATCGACCTTTTCGGTTGCTTTTAATGACATGTTGTGTTCCTCCAGTTTTATGTAAACTTACAGAATATACCATTTTCCGAATACTAATCATACCACAAAACGCGCCGGATTGCCACAAAAAATTTGCGATTTTTTTATTCTTGTGAAAACTGTGAGCCTTCGGGCCCGAAAGAGTGGTGAAATTGTGAGTTTTTCAGCCTTTTTGCACCAGCAGGGGGCAGAATTGCAGCGCGTCGCAGGAAACCACCCGGTAGTGTATGCCGTCCCGCAGGCCGACAAAAGCCCCCGCCAGCGCCGGGCCGTGCAGATGCCCGTAGTAACACCGCTTCACGCCGAACTGCCGCAACACGGCCACCAACTCGTCGCACTGCCGGTCCTGCAGCACGGGCGGATAGTGCAAAAAGGCCACCGGTTCGCCCCCCAGGGCGGCCGCCGCCTGCAGTGAAAGGGTGAGGCGGCCCGCTTCCCGCAGCAGGATCTTGCGGTCGTCCTCCCCTTCGCCCAGCATCCAGCCCCGGCTGCCGCACACGGTCACGTCCCCCACGCGGCAGGCGTTGTTATACACAAACCGCAAAGAAGAAAGGTCGTTTTCTTCCAAAAAAGCGTTCATTTTGGCCATGGTCTCCCACCACAGGTCGTGGTTGCCCTTAAGCAGCAGTTTGCGCCCTGGCAGGCTGTGCAAAAACTGCAGATCGGGCAAAACCTGGGGCAGCTTCATGGCCCAGGAAATATCGCCGGGGATAACCACCGTATCGGCAGGTTCCACCACCGCCCGCCAGTTGTGTTCCAGCCGGTGCACGTAATCCTGCCAACCGCCGAACACGTCCATGGGCTTATCGGCGCCAAAAGAAAGGTGAACGTCACCAATGGTAAAAACCGCCATGACATTCACCCCTTTTTTCTCGTAAGATCTTTTGCAGGTTTACAAAGCCAGCATGCGGGCGATCACGCCCCACATATCCTGCTTTTCACAGCAGTCGGTAAAACGGGGCGTTTGCCCCTGCAGCGCGGCGATAGACGCCGGAACCGGCCAGCCGGTAGCTTGGGAAAGGGCCCGGCACAGCGCAAATTCGTCTTCTTCAGTCGCCGGTTGACCGATGGCCTGCAGCACCCCCCGCGAAAACTTGAAGGGGCTGGCGGTAGAGGCCACCACCGTAACCGTTTGGTCGCCGGTTTGTTCGGTATATTGGCGGGCAACGTCCAGCGCAACGCCCGTGTGGGGATCGGCCAGATAGCCGTTGGCCGCAAATTGCCGCCCAATGGCCGCCTGGGTGGCGGCGTCGTCCGCCGTGCCGGCCCAAAACAGTTGGGCAATGGCTTCGCGGGTGGACGCGTCCACCGTGTAACGGCCGGTTTGTTTTAAAGACGTCATCCACGCATTCACCCGTTCCCGGTCGCCGTCGGTAACGTGATACAGCAGCCGTTCCAGATTGCTGGAAATAAGAATGTCCATAGAAGGCGACAAGGTGGTGTAAAAATCCCGATTGCGGTCATAGGTGCCGGTGCGAATAAAGTCGGTGAGCACCCGGTTGCGGTTGGAAGCGCAGATGAGCCGCCCGACGGGCAGGCCCATGCGCTTGGCGTAATAAGCCGCCAGAATGTTGCCGAAGTTGCCGGTGGGCACCACCACATTAACCGGTTGGTCCGGCGCCACGGTCCCCTGCCCCAGCAGGGTGGCGTAGGCGTTGATATAATACACGATCTGAGGCGCCAGACGGCCCCAGTTGATGGAGTTGGCACTGGAAAAGGCCATGTGGCCGGCCGCCAGCGCGGCGGCTTTTTCCGGGTCGGTAAAAATGGCTTTCACGCCGGTTTGGGCATCGTCAAAATTCCCGCGAATGGCGCATACGCCCACATTATCCCCTTGCTGAGTAGTCATTTGCAACTGCTGCATGGCGCTCACTCCGTCGCTGGGATAAAACACCAGGATCTTTACGCCGGGCACATTGGCAAACCCTGCCAGCGCCGCCTTGCCCGTATCCCCCGACGTGGCCACCAAAATCACTTTGGTTTCACCGGGCGCGGTTTTTTGGCCCGCCCGGGTGAGCAGGTGGGGCAGTATTTGCAGCGCCAGATCCTTAAAAGCGCAGGTGGGGCCGTGCCACAGTTCCATGGCGTAGGTATTGGGCCCGATGGGCACCAGCGGCGCCGGCTGATCGTTGTCAAAAGTGCCGATGTAAGCGGCGTTTACACAGTCGGTGAGTTCCTGCGCGCTGTAATCGGTCAAATAGCGCGCCAGCACCGACTGGGCCACCTGTGGATAAGGCATGCCGGCCATAGCCCGCAGTTCATCCGCCTGCAACGCGGGAATGGTTTGTGGCACAAACAGGCCGCCATCGGCCGCAATGCCCCG
>CADBNN010000108.1 GCA_902796075.1 Oscillospiraceae bacterium
GATGAACCGGCGAATTGGGCGTCCGAGTGCATGCGCCCCATCGTGTCGGTCATGCCGTACGAGGCGGGACCAGCCGCCATATTATCAGGATGAAGAGTGCGACCGGTGCCGCCGCCGGACGCGACGGAGAAATACTTCTTACCGTTGTCGTTCGCCCATTTCTTATAGGTGCCGGCGACGGGATGTTGGAAACGCGTCGGGTTGGTGGAGTTTCCGGTAATGGAGACGTCGACGTCTTCATGACGCATGATGGCGACGCCTTCCGAGACGTCGTCGGCGCCGTAGCAGCGAACTTTGGCGCGTTCGCCCTTGGAATAGGCGGTTTCTTTCACGATCTTCAATTCGCCCGTGTAATAATCGAACTGGGTCTGCACATAGGTGAAGCCGTTGATGCGGGAGATGATTTGCGCGGCGTCTTTGCCCAGGCCGTTCAAAATCACGCGCAGGTCTTGTTTGCGGGCTTTGTTGGCGCTTTTGGCCAAACCGATAGCGCCTTCCGCAGCGGCAAAGGATTCATGGCCCGCCAAAAATGCGAAGCATTCGGTTTCGTCGCGCAGCAGCATGGCGCCCAAATTACCGTGGCCGATGCCCACTTTGCGATCGTCGGCTACCGAACCGGGGATGCAGAAAGATTGCAGGCCCAAACCGATTTTTTCGGCGGCTTCAGCGGCGTTGGCAACCTTTTCTTTTAATGCGATGGCACACCCGACGGTGTAAGCCCAGCAGGCGTTTTCAAAACAAATGGGCTGAATGCCTTTCACGATATTGTAAGCGTCCACACCGGCGTCGTCGCAGATCTGCTTGGCTTCTTCAATGGAGTTGATGCCGTGCTTTTTCAGTTCCGCATTGATCTGGTCGATGCGTCTTTCATAGTTTTCAAACAATGCCATGATGAATCCCTCCTTATTCCTTGCGCGGGTCGATGAGCCGGACGGCGTCGTCCACACGGCCGTATTGACCGGACGCCTTTTGCAGGGCTTCGTTTGCGTCCACGCCGTTTTTGATCATATCCATCATTTTGCCCAGATGCACGAATTTGTAGCCGATGATGGTATCGTTTTCATCCACAGCGCAAGCCGTGATATAGCCTTCGGCCAGTTCCAGATAACGGGGGCCTTTAACCTTGGTGGCATAGGTGGTGCCCACCTGCGAACGCAGGCCTTTGCCCAAGTCTTCCAGCCCGGCGCCGATCTGCAAACCGTCTTCCGAAAAGGCGGTTTGGGTGCGGCCGTAAACAATTTGCAAAAACAGTTCCCGCATGGCGGTGTTGATCGCGTCGCACACCAAGTCGGTATTAAGGGCTTCCAGAATGGTTTTGCCCACCAAAATTTCCGATGCCATGGCGGCAGAATGGGTCATGCCGGAGCAACCGATGGTTTCCACCAGCGCCTCTTCAATAATGCCGTTTTTTACGTTGAGCGACAGCTTGCAGGCACCCTGCTGAGGTGCGCACCAGCCGATGCCGTGGGTAAAGCCGGAAATATCGGAAATTTCCTTTGCCTGCACCCATTTGCCCTCTTCCGGAATGGGAGCGGGCCCGTGATATGCGCCCTTGGCCAGCGGACACATATGCTCAACTTCGCTTGAGTATTTCATATGATTTGACTCCTTTCGGATAATAGATACTTAGGAAACCGTGATGATCTCTGCCGATTGGATCACCACGTCTTCGGTAGGTTTGTCATTAGAATCTACGGCAACGCCCGCAATGGCGTCTACCACGTCGGTACCCCGGTATACCTGCCCAAACACGGTATGGCCGCCCTTGGAACGCCAGGCACCGTCCAGATTGATGTTGCCGCCTTGCTTTTCATACAGACGCCAGACTTCTTCCGGCACCAGATAAGACAAGGGGCTGATCCCGCCCAATTGGGCTTCGGCAAATTCTTGCGCCGAAGGAAAGCGGGCTTTGAAAGAATCGCCGTAATAGGCGACGTATTGATCGTAAGCGGCCACATATTGGGCAAACGCGTTGTCGTATTGGGCCTTCAGCGCATCGTAATCGAACCGGGTGCGATCAAACGAACCGGCTGCGGCGTGATCGATGAAAAACTGACTGCCGTTGGTGTTCACGCCGCTATTGGCCATGGCAACCGCGTATTTGATATTGAGCAATTCACTGCAAAACTCATCTTCAAAGGGGCTGTTCCACAAGCTTTCACCGCCGGTGCCGTCGCCCTTCGGGTCGCCGCCCTGCACGCAAAAGCCATTAATCACGCGGTGAAAGGTCAAGCCGTTATAATAGCCTTTTTCTATAAGTCCCGTAAAGTTTTCAACCGCTTTGGGGGCAACTTCCGGGAAAAGCCGAATGTAAATATCGCCGTAATTGGTGTGCAGCACGGCGGCTTTCTCCCCCGCCGCCGGTGCTTCCAACTGATACCCCACAGCGTGATCGGTATGCAGCACGCCGGGCTGTTGAGCGGGCTTGTCCCCCGTTGGCGCGGCAGAAGCGGTTTGGGAAGCAACGTCCGTATTGGTGGCGGCCGGTTCGGCGTTGCCGGCGCAGCCGGTAAGACACAGCGCCAGGCACAACAAAGCGGCCAGCAACCCAAGCGTTTTATTGAACATAGTGTTTCGTCCTCTCTCAAACATAATCAATCGATAAATTCGCAACCGGCGGCGCACAAGGAAGCCTCCATGCAATAGGGCCAATCGCGCCGCAAAACTTCCGCAGCAGATTGGGCTTGCGCCTGCGTTTGAAACAGCGCAAACACCGTGGGACCGCTGCCGGTGAGCGAAACGCCCGCCGCGCCGAGTTGATGAAGCCGATCCATAACGGCCGGCACGGGCGAATGATGCCACAAGGGCAAAAAATCATTGTGCAGTTGTTGGCAAACGCCGGACAAAGATTCACAAGCCAACCAATTTATTTTATCACAAACATCGGTATTTGGCAATCCCTTATTTGCATCCAACCGACGGTACATTTCGCCGGTAGAAGTTTTTTCACACGGTTTAACCAACACGATCGGCCAGTCAGGCAACGGCGGCAACGGATCCACCTGCGCCCCGGTACCGGTACAGCGTGCCGTGCCGCCGACAAGGCAAAAGGGCACGTCGGCGCCCAGACCGGCGGCCAACGCCTGCAGCCGGGCGTTCGATAAAGGATTCTGATACAGCCGATTGCAGGCCAACAGCACGGCGGCTGCGTCGGCACTGCCGCCGCCCAATCCGGCGGCCGCGGGAACGTGCTTTTGAATGTGAATGCGCAGGCTGTCGCCAGCGGCGTTAACACACCGCAAAAAAGCGGTTGCCGCCGCGTGGGCAATATTGTGTTCACCGGCCAGCTCCGGCACGTCGCAGGTGACTGTAATGCCGCCGCACGCGGCGCGCGCGACCGATACCGTATCAGCCGACGAAACGGACTGCATTACGGTAAACAGTGTGTGCATACCGTTTGCATCCCGGCCGGTAACAAACAGATTCAAATTGATTTTTGCGTGTGCTTGCAACGTAAGCATACCCAAATCTCCTACATGATAGAAAGCATGATCGGCTCGCGACGGTCAAAAATGGTTATTTCATCAAACCCGGCCGCCTGCAAAACGGCAAAGCCGTCGGCAATGTTGGCGCCCACGTCTTTGGCGAAATGGGCGTCGGAACCGACGCATACCATTCGACCGCCTAACGCGTGAAACAATTGAAACAAGTCAAGATCGGGCGTGGGCCGGCCATATTCGGTACGCATGCCCTGCGTATTGAGTTCAAGCGCAATATGATTATCGATCATTTTATGCATAATCGCCGCAATGGCGTCCCGATACTCGGCCAGATCCACGGGGATCTTTTCACGCCCAACGATATACCGCAGCGGATAGGTCATGTGGCCGAGGGCATCGAACTTTCCCCAGCAGACCATATCGTACAATTCTTGAAAATAGCAATTGAGCAAGGCAGGTACGTCGGCCGTGGTGTAATCCACCTTCCAAAAATCCGGATGGTCTTTAATAAGGTGCAAACTGCCGATCACGTAATCCCACGGCGCGGCGCTCAACGCGTCTTGGGCTGCGGCCGGATCGTGCAGAGGCTGACCCAATTCCAGCCCGGCGCCGATAGCCAGCTGGCCCCGAAAGGCAGCCTGGGCTTTTTTTATTTCAAAAAAGCTGTTGCGTACCGCCCGGTCAAAATGGTCTCGCCAATAACGGTGGCATTCGGCATGATCGGTCACGGCAAGGCCCCGCAGGCCGGCACGGTTGGCGTGTTCGCAAATCACCATCAATGAATCGTGCCCGTCGCAGGAATTATCGGTGTGCACGTGCGCGTCTACCAAATGACTGCCGCTCATGCCGCCGCCCCCTTTCCTAACTTTTCTTATCATATCACATTTACAAATAAAATTAAATATGTTTTTCAAAAAAATGATACAAAAGCCGCAAATGTGTGGTATAATGGACCGGTAATTATGTTAAGAAGCGGAGGCAACAGTTATGAGAGCAGTCATTTCCGTTATCGGAACCGACGCCGTTGGCATTTTACATAAGGTTTCGGGCGTGTGCTATGAAAACAACTGCAACATTGTGGACGTGAACCAAAAGGTGATGCAAGGCTTTTTCACCATGGTGATGATCGTTGAGATAGACGCGTGCAAGGTGCCGTTCAGCGCGTTTTGCGACCAATTGGACGCGCTGGGCCGTACCATGGGGCTGACCATACACGCCATGCACGAAGATATTTTTCATTCCATGCACAGAATATAGGTGAAACACATGGTTGACTATTCTTATCAGGACGTGTTGGAAACCATCCACATGATCCAGCAGGAGCATTTAGATATTCGCACGGTTACCATGGGCATTTCGCTTTTATCGTGCGTGGACAGCGACATTGACGCCGCCTGCCGAAAAGTTTATGAAAAAGTGACCGGCTGTGCCGAAAACCTGGTGCCTGTTTGCACAACAATAGAGCGTGAGTTGGGCATTCCCATTATTAACAAGCGCATTGCGGTGACACCCATTGCCATGCTGGCCGCCGCCTGCCCCAACGCCGACGTGACCCGGTTTGCCAAAACCCTGCAGCGGGCGGCCGACGCGCTTGGCATAGACTTTATAGGCGGTTATTCCGCTTTGGTACACAAAGGGTTTTCGGCCGGGGACCGGGCGCTAATCGAAAGCATTCCCGAAGCGCTGGCCACCACCCAAAACGTGTGCGCTTCGGTCAACGTGGGCAGCACCAAAGCGGGCATCAACATGGACGCGGTGCGCCTGATGGGCCGCGTGATTCGCCGCAGCGCCGAACTGACTGCCGACAACGCCTGTATCGGCGCCGCCAAACTGGTGGTGTTTTGCAACGCGCCGGAAGACAATCCTTTTATGGCCGGCGCTTTTCACGGGCCGGGGGAACCGGAATGTGTGATAAACGTGGGCGTTTCCGGTCCGGGGGTTGTTGTGGAAGCGTTAAAAAAGTGCGGCAAAGACTGTTCGATAGACGTATTGGCCGAAACGGTGAAGAAAACTGCTTTCAAGATCACCCGCATGGGCCAGTTGGTGGCGCGGGAAGCGTCACAGCGGCTGAACGTGCCCTTCGGCATAGTGGACCTTTCTCTGGCCCCCACCCCGGCGGTGGGCGATTCGGTGGCCCACATACTGGAAGAGATGGGGCTGGAAACCTGCGGCGCCTGCGGCACCACCGCTTGTTTGGCCATGCTTAACGACGCGGTGAAAAAAGGCGGCGTGATGGCTTCTTCCCACGTGGGCGGACTTTCGGGCGCTTTTATTCCCGTTTCGGAAGACGCCGGCATGATAGCAGCGGCCCGCAGCGGCTGCTTAACGGTGGAAAAACTGGAAGCCATGACCGCCGTTTGCTCGGTTGGGCTGGATATGATCGTAATACCCGGCGACACAAGCGCCGACGTGATTGCCGGCATGATCGCCGACGAAGCCGCCATTGGCATGGTGAACAGCAAAACCACCGCCGTGCGGCTGATACCTGCCATTGGCAAACAGGTGGGCGATGAGCTTACTTTTGGCGGGCTGTTGGGCAGCGGCCCGGTGATGGCGGTAAACACCGCCTCCCCCGCCGTGCTGATCAACCGGGGCGGCCGTTTGCCGGCGCCCATGCAAAGTTTGAAGAATTGATTTGATGAGGTGAAAAACGTATGAAGTTAGGCATCGTCGGTTTGCCAAACGTGGGCAAATCCACCTTGTTCAACGCCATTACCAACGCCGGCGCCCAGTCGGCCAACTTTCCCTTTTGCACCATTGAACCCAACGTGGGCGTGGTGGCTGTGCCGGACGAGAGGCTGAACAAACTGGCCGAGATCCATCAACCCGACAAAATAACACCCGCGACGGTGGAATTTGTAGACATAGCCGGGCTGGTGAAGGGCGCTTCCAAAGGCGAAGGGCTGGGCAATAAATTTTTGGCCCACATTCGGGAAGTGGACGCTATTGTGCACGTGGTGCGCTGCTTTGAAAACGATGATATTATTCATGTGGACGGCAGCGTGGATCCGGCGCGCGATATCGAAACCATCAATTTTGAGCTGATTTTTGCCGACATGGAAGTGCTGGAGCGGCGTATTGACCGCACGGCAAAAGCCATGAAGGGCGACAAGTCGCTGGCCGGCCAGGTTGACATGCTAAAGCGTTTATACGCCCATTTGGAAAGCGGACAGTCGGCACGCAGTTTTTCCTGCAGTCAGGAAGAAAAGGCCGTGCTGGACGAAATAGGCCTGCTGTCGGCCAAACCTGTGATTTACGCCTGCAACGTGGGAGAAGATGATATTGCCGCCGGTGTGGAACGCAACGCCGGTTACCAAAAGGTACAGGCGATCGCCCGGGACGAAGGATCGGAAGTGATCCCCATTTGCGCCGAGATCGAAGCCGAGATCGCCGGGCTGGACCCGGATGAGCAAGCGCTGTTTTTGCAGGAACTGGGCTTGGAACAATCGGGGCTTGACAGATTGATAAAAGCGTGTTATCGTTTGTTGGGTCTTATTTCGTTTTTGACTGCCGGCAAGCCGGAGGTACGTGCCTGGACCATTGTGAAAGGCACCAAGGCGCCTCAGGCGGCAGGCAAGATCCACAGCGATTTTGAGCGGGGCTTTATTCGCGCGGAAGTGATCGGCTACGACGAATTTATGGCCTGCGGGTCTATGGCCGCCGCCCGGGAAAAAGGGCTGGTGCGTTCGGAAGGCAAGGACTACGTGATGAAGGACGGCGATATCGTCCTGTTCCGCTTTAACGTATAACGTTTTGAGCAATAGCAAAAGGGCAGTTCGGAACCATCCTGCCCGGGACGTGTGAGGTCCCGAACCAAAACTACGGAACAAACGGGGCAACTGCGCCCTGTTGCGCCTTCAGGAGGTTCCTGGAGGCTTATTTTGGGAGATGATCAAATGATCAACGAACTGCTGCTGGCGGCCTCTCTTGTGGTAATTTTCGGCATGACGCTGGTGGCCTACCGGCTGTTCGGAAAAACAGGGCTGTATTGCATGACGGCGATCGCCACCATTTTAGCCAATATTGAAGTGCTGATCATGGTGGACGCTTTTGGCATGGAACAGACGCTGGGCAACGTACTGTTTGCCGTAACCTTCGTAATTACCGATATTCTGTCGGAATGCGAAGGCAAAAAAGCCGCCAACAAAGCGGTGTTTATCGGGGTGTTTTCTTCCGTGCTGTTTTTGGCGATCAGCCAAAGCTGGCTGCTGTATCAGCCGGCGGCGTCCGATTGGGTCTCCCCTTCTATTCATACGGTTTTCGCTTCCACCCCGCGGCTTCTGTTTGCGTCTTTCTCCGTTTACGTTATCAGCCAGCTCATGGACGTGTGGCTGTATCACAAATGGTGGGAGATCACCGATAAAAAGTTCCACAATCACCGGCGGTTTTTGTGGCTGCGCAACAACGGTTCCACGCTTATCAGCCAGTTGATCAACACCGTTTTGTTTAACGTGTTTGCTTTTTACGGTACGTATGATACGCCTACCCTGCTTTCCATTATTTGGGCCGGCTATTTGATTTACGTTGTGACCGCCCTGCTGGATACGCCGGTGGTGTATGCCGCGCGCTGGCTGCATGACAAGGGCTTGACCAAGCGTGACGCGCCCGCGGAAAACTAATACAAACATAAAGCACGACAGCACCGGTCGAAAGGCCGGTGCTGTCGCACATTAAGAAGATGAAACAAGAAGACTATGCTTCCTTGCCCACAGCGATTTTAAGAATGATCAGCGCGTCGGTAGCATTCACGTTGCCGTCGCCGTTCAGGTCGGCTTTTGCCGCTTGCGTATCGGAGAGCTTGGCTTTGCCAACGGCAGCCTTTAACACCAGCAGCGCGTCTTTCGCGTCGGTCGTTTTGTCGCCGTTCACGTCGCCGCGTACCGTTTGGGCGGCCAACGCTTCTTCGGCGGCGGTGAGTTTATCCAGGTTTTTAACCAAAGATTTGGCGTTGCTGTTCAGTTCATCATAAGCCTTGCGGGCGGCGGCGATGGCAGCTTCGTCATTGGCGGTCACGTTTGCGGCGGCGGGCAGCGCGTCAATGGCGTTTTCCACCGCGGCGGCGGCTTCCGCGTCGGGGTCGACAGGTTCAACCGTTTCTTGATTGAAGAAGGGGTTGGCTTCATCGTTGTATTCGATGGTGATAGAAGTGATGTAATTCATCCACCAAGCCTTGCCCAGTGCCAGCACGTCGTGCGTGTTGGGGAAGTTCATATCATCCGCCGAATCGTTGATGGCCACGTTAAAACGGTAATAGCCGGCTGTGTCGGTCTTATCCCGCGGGAAGCGGCATTCCACGCCATAACCGGAAGATACCACGTTGCCGCGAGTGGTTTCACGGGGTTCGTTTTCAAAACGGAAGGCACAGAGGTTTTCAGGTATAAAGTAGTATTCGCCCAAGGTCAGCCCGCCGTAAGCCGGTTTGCACATTCTAACGTTTTCGCCGTTTATGTTGATTTTGTTTTTCATATCGTCGATGAAAAAGCTGTTCTGCAGCAGATTGCCGCGGCCGGATTCGGAATAATCATATCCGCCCAAACGGAAGTTGGCGTCGTTTTCATAAGGCGAACGGGCGCTGTAAACAAATCCTTCTTTATAGTTGCCATCGGGATCATAGCGAGTGGGGTCGTCAAACGAGGAGCTGTTGGGGTCCGGGTCGACCCACACTTCGATGGAATCGGCAATGCTGGAATCGTAACCGGCATATTTGCCTGCATCGAAGGCTACCAATTTATCGTCCCAAACTTTTACGTAAACATAAATATAATCGTTATCATAAGCGGTCCACACACTGGCGGCAATGGCGGTATCCATAACGGTCGCTGTGCCGGAGGGCTTGGACAGGGGGTCTAATTCTTCGTAGTAATATACGCCGTGTTCATCTCCGTCGGTGTCGGTGATATACCACTGATCCAGCACGCCGTCAACCACAAATTTCTTTTCGGTTTCTTCGGCGGCCGCCTGCACAAAAGCACCGCTCACCAGCAGAACAGCGGCCAAAACAAGGCCGATCCATCTTTTAGCTTTCATCGTTGACTACTCCTTTTCTTTAATATAACGGGCCGAAGAAATCGTCCAGTTCAGCCTGCGCCTTGTTTTTAATGGAGGACATGACCTTGGAGGGCGATTTGGAGGCCGAGGTTACGGAATTATCCACCGCCTGCGAGATTTCTTTGGAGAACAGGCCGGAGGAGTATTCGGGCGTTGCGTTGCTCATGCACCACTTGTAAATATCTTGCGAAGTTTTGCCCAAACCGTTGCGCGTTTGGTTTTTCAATTCCACGTTGATGAGTTTGCTGGACGCCGCCGACAAACCGTTGATGAAATTGCCGATGGCGCTCTTATCGGCGTTGGCGGTTTTGGGGACCATATAGAACCGTGCGTCATACTGGCCGCTGATGTATTCTTTTTGGTCGGGCCCCATCGGCATCAGCACAAAGCCGAAGGTGAAATCCGCCTTGGGCGCTATATCGTTATAATAACTCATCCAGGAAGCAAACATGGCCGCTTCGCCGTTGGCGAATTTGTTCACGCTGTCACGAATGTCAGCGCAATACAGCCAGCTTTTATCTTCCTTATACATGGTTTTCATCCATTCCAGCGCCACAACGCCTTCATCGTTGCACATGGTGGCTTCCACGCGGCCGTTCTTCATAAGCGCCGTGCCGCCGGCGTTGGAAGTGAGGGCCATGCCGATGATGTTGGTGTTGGAAGTAAAGCCGTACACGTCGGATCTGTTATCGCCGTTGGTATCGCGCGTACATTTTTTGGCGATGATGCGGAATATGTCAAAAGTCCATTTATGCGTGTTGAACAATTCGTCGATATCATATTCCGGGGCGTACTTTTTGATGAGTTCTTTGTTATAGATCACGCCCATGGGCTTGGTGGCATTAAACGGAATGGCAACGCCGTACACCTTGCCGCCGAAGGTCATGGATTCGGTAGCGGCGTTGGCATAGGCAGACCAGTTAAGCGTGCTGATGGATTTCATATCCATCAAAGCGTTTTTGCGGGCGATGGTGCGACAAATGTAAGCGCTGGTCTCCCACACGTCGGCAGTGGACTTGCCGGCCATTACTTCTTTTACCACAATATCGGCCGCGTTGTTGCCGTTTAGGTTAACGGTAGAGGTGTTAATGTTGAATTTCTTTTTTATAGAGGAAAAAGTGGACTGCCAGGTGTTGCCGGTATCGTCGCTGGCAACATAGCGGTCAGACCAGATAGAGCCAAGCACAATGTTGGTTTCGGCCGGTTGAGACGGTTTGACGGGAGAATTGCCGCCGGGAGATGTAACCTTCGAATCGCCGTCTTTAGGCGTAGAAGTTTTGCTGCTGTCGGTTTTGCCGTTGCCTTTGCCGGAGCCTTTATTGCCGTTGCCTTTGCCGGAAGACTTTTTGCCTTCCTCGGCTTTGGCGATCTGTTCGGAA
>CADBNN010000109.1 GCA_902796075.1 Oscillospiraceae bacterium
ACCAACGATATCGCCGGCGACGGCACCACCACCGCTACCCTGCTGGCCCAGGCGCTGATTCGGGAAGGCATGAAAAACGTGGCCGCCGGCGCCAACCCCATGGACGTGAAACGCGGCATTCAAAAGGCCGTTGACAAAGCGGTGGAAACCCTGAAAGCCAATTCCCAAAAAGTGAGCGGCACAAAAGATATCGCCCGTGTTGCCACCGTTTCGGCGGCGGATGAATACATCGGCAATCTGGTTGCCGAAGCCATGGAAAAGGTAACCGCCGACGGCGTGATCACCGTGGAAGAATCCAAAACGGCCGAAACCTACAGCGAAGTGGTGGAAGGCATGCAGTTTGACCGGGGCTATATTTCCCCCTATATGGCCACCGATTCGGACAAAATGGAAGCGGTGCTGGACGATCCCTATATCCTGATCACCGATAAGAAGATCTCCAACATTCAAGAGATCCTGCCCCTGCTGGAACAAATCGTGCAAGCGGGCAAAAAGCTGGTAGTGATCGCCGAAGACGTGGAAGGCGAAGCACTGGCCACCATTTTGGTGAACAAACTGCGCGGCACCTTTACCTGCGTGTGCGTGAAGGCCCCCGGCTTTGGCGACCGCCGCAAGGAAATGCTGCAGGATATCGCCATCCTCACCGGCGGCGAAGTGATCACCGCCGACCTGGGGCTGGAACTGAAGGACGCCACCATGGCTCAACTGGGCCGCGCCCGTCAGGTGAAGGTATCTAAGGAAAACACCATTATCGTAGACGGCGCCGGCGATTCCGCCGCCATTAAAGACCGCATCGGTCAGATCCGCAATCAGATCGAAGTGACAACTTCTGATTTTGACCGGGAAAAACTGCAGGAACGGCTGGCGAAGCTTTCCGGCGGTGTGGCCGTTATTAAAGTGGGCGCCGCTACCGAAGTGGAAATGAAAGAAAAGAAACTGCGCATTGAAGACGCGCTGGCTGCCACCAAGGCCGCCGTGGAAGAAGGCATTGTGGCCGGCGGCGGCACCGCCCTGCTGGACACCATCCCCGCGGTGGAAGCCCTGGTTGCCACCCTGGAAGGGGACGAAAAAACCGGCGCCCAGATCGTGCGCCGCGTGCTGGAAGAGCCGGTACGGCAAATTGCCGCCAACGCCGGTTTGGAAGGCAGCGTGATCGTGAACGAGATCCGCACCCACGAAGATTTGAACTACGGCTTTGACGCCCAGAAGGAAACCTATGTGAACCTGATGGAAGCCGGGATCGTAGACCCCACCAAAGTGACCCGTTCGGCCCTGCAAAACGCCGCTTCGGTTGCCGCGATGGTGCTTACCACCGAATCGCTGATTGCCGAGCGGAAAGAAGACGCGGAAGCCGAAGCCAAAGCGGCCGCGGCCGCTGCTGCTGCCGGCGGCGGGATGTATTGATCCCCTTGTTCGCTTAACAACCAACACCCCGTTTGAGGTACTTGCCTCAAGCGGGGTGTTTATTTGTTGCCGGTCCTCTAACCGGGCCGGAGGGTGATGCGTTTGTTACAGCGTCAGGGCGAAACGATCTCGGCCGAGCCCAGTTCATTGCTGCCGGTCACCACCAGCCGGCGGCCTTCCGCCGTTACGTTGGAGCGCACGTTCACGGCGCCGAATTCGTTGGAAAGGTTGGCCGCCACCGTCCATTCGGCCGGCACGTGCACCACGGTGCGGCCCAGTTCGTTGTGCAGGCACAAATTGATGGGATCGGCGCCGGGCTCATCCAAATGTTCAAAATACACATCGCTGGCGCCCAGTTCGTTGGTGACCGTGTGGCTGGGCTGGCGGGCGTCCAGATAATACGCGGCGGACGCCATATGGTTGGTGTGGCGGGATTCCCCGTTGGCCGCCGTATGGGCAACGGATTCGCCGCTTTCGTTTAAGGTAACCACCTTGCGGTAGCCCTTGCCGTGGTGAAAGATCATTTCACACGCAACGGTGAGCATAAGCGCCACCGCCAGCAGCAACCAGTTGTTGATCAGGTTTTCTCCCCCACGGCCGATGCGCGCGGCGATCTGGTCTTCGTGCAGCATAAACAAAAACGACAAGGGGAAGAAAAACCGGAAATGGGCGGCCAGCGTTTTGCCGAATAAAATGGGTTTGAGCGTCCAATACAGGAAAATGGCGGTGAGCAGCCACTTCCACAAAGGCAGGCCGAACAGGCCCAGCCCCGGTATAACGGCGGCCAGCAAAATGGCCACAGCCACCAAAAACAAAATAATGCCCCAGGTAATGCGGTCGGTATTCATTATAACGCGTCCTTTCTAATGGCGTGCTTGCATTCGGCAAGCTGTTGGCGAAACGGTTTGTAATACATGCGGGAAACGTAAACGGTTTTGTTGGCGGCGCCAAAGCGCACTTCGCATATGCCGGAAAGCTCCCGCCGCAAAGCGGTAACTGCCGCCAGATTCACAATGCAGGATTTAGAAACCCGCATAAAGGTGGGCGGCAACTGCGCCGCCAGTTCAAACAGGCGGTAGGAAGACTGATAAACCTCCTGCGCCGTGTGGGCGGCCATGTGCTCCCCTTCGGTTTGAAAAAACAGAATGCGCGCCAGGGGCACAAAGTATTCTGCGCCCTCCCGCTGCAGCACGATCTCTTGATCGGCGCCGCGGCCGTCTTCTTCCAGCGTGCGCTTGAGCAGCAGCACTTCGGGCGTGATTTGCCGGCAATGGATCACCACCGATTCTTCTTGTTCGGGGTCAACCACGATCTCGACCCGTTTGGGCATGCCGCTCACCTCCTGTTGTTGGGTCTATCATACCCCAAGCGGCAAAAAAGGTCAAGGGTTTTACGGCAAGTGGCGGTTTTTGACCCCCAAGTTGCGGAAAAACAGCCGTTGAAACGCATAATCGGGTGTGCTATAATAAACCGGAACAAGGGGGCGACGTTGTGGAAAATATGCTGGACTACATTGCCTGGCGGGGAGATCTGCCGTTGAACAGCGACGGTTTTAACGAAGTGGATAATTTGATTTTATCCGAGATCGCCTATGTAAAAATGGACGGTTTGGTGCCCGGGCCGGCGCAAAACGCCACCGTGCGCGTGGACGCGTTATATAAAGAATACCGGGCCGCGGGCTATGACCAGTCTTATTTGAACAACGACCCCTATGCCCTGCTGAAGGCGGCGGCTGCCAGCCGGCGATTCGGCAGCCTGCCCCTGTGGGGATTTGTGAATCATATCGACCGGGGCGAGCAGGTGCAGTTTGCCGTCGTTACAGCGCTGCTGCCGGACGGCAGTGTGTTTGTGGCCTGCCGCGGCACCGATAATACCCTGGTGGGCTGGCGGGAAGATTTTGCCTTTTGTTATGCTGCCGAAACCGTGGGCCAGGCCGAAGCCGTGGCCTATTTGGAGCAAGCGGCCGCACGGCACGCGGGGCCTATTCGGGTTGGCGGTCATTCCAAAGGGGGCAATTTGGCTATGTACGCCGCGGCCTTTTGCCGGCCGGACGTGCAGGAGCGCATTGTGCGGGTGTATTCCAACGACGGGCCGGGCTTTAACGAAACGGTAGCCGCCGCCCCGGCGTTTGAACGCATACTGCCCAAAACCGAACTGATCATTCCCGAATCCTCCCTCATCGGCATTTTGCTCAACAACAAACAAGAGCGAAAAATCGTGCAAAGCGACGCCACCGGCGCCCAGCAACACAATCCCTACACCTGGGCAGTGCGGGGACCGGCTTTTGTGCCGGCCGACCAGCAAACGGCTTCCAGCTTATTTATGACCCAGGCGCTGGGCCGGTGGATGGATTCGCTGAGCGAAAGCGAGCGCATGGGGTTTGTTTCGGCGCTGTTTGATTCGCTGGACGCGGCAGGCGCCGCCACCCTGGCCGAACTGAACGCCCACAAGTGGGTATCCTACAACGCGGTGGCCAAAGCCGCCCTGACCCTGCCGCCTGAACGGCGCAAAGGGCTGACCGACGCGCTGAAAAAACTGGCCGCCGCCGGGCGCGAAGTGCTGTGGAACGAAACCAAGCGCACTTTTGAACGCCGGGATGCGGCGGAAGAATAAAAAACCAACCGCCTGCACAAGAGGCGGTGTGAAAAAAACTGACTTGTTCACATTTTGCAAAGGACAGCATGACGCAAGGGTCACGCCGTCCTTTGTTTTTTCTCGATTTATCCGCTTAATCACCGGCAACAATACAAATGAAAAAGCGGTCAGCCATCGTCAGCCAACCGCTTTTTTCTTATGTTTGCTGTTTTCTTCTTCGCCCGCTTACCAAAAGGACCGTTACAAAAGCAGAAGCGGAAATCGCCATCAGAGCCAGCCAGAAAGCAACATTGCGTTCATCCCCTGTGGGCGGGCTCTCCGGAACGGTTTCCGGCCCGTTGCCCGGCCCGGCTTTAACAGTAAACCGCGCCGACGCATTGCCGTTGGCGGTAACGATTTCAACGGCATGCTCCCCTGCAGGCAGGGTATCCAAAAAGCCCGGATGCAGCGTGATGGCAAGCGGCTCCCCTGAAACCGTATAGTTTGCCGGGGAAACGGTTTTTCCGTCTATCAGGACCCGCTGCAGATTGTCCGTTGTATCGTCTGTTGCAAAGGTCATGCCGGCGACGTCGCCTTTATGGTAGACAGCGTCCATGCCGGCGATAACGTTTGGCGGAACGATTGTGGAAAGCGAGATCTCTTTTTGATCGCCGTCAGAACATTCTGACGTTTCTGCAAAGGCGCAGACCGGCAGACAGAAAGCGAGCAGAAACAGCACAAGCAGGAATGACAGGAGGGCTCTGCTTTGCTTGTATTCTCCCATAATGAATCTCCAATCCGGTTACGTACGCATTACCACCAAAGGACGTGGATCAACAACGTTGCCGTGTAATAGCCGGGCTTTGCGGCTGCCCAGGCCTCACTGGTTATGTTGATAAACCCTTGGCATGTATACGGAAGCGCCATATTGCTGAACACTTCAAAACAAACATGTCTCCCGCCCGCGTTTTGAACACTGGCGTTATTGCCGTTCGTAGTCATGCTAAAAGGAATGGTGCCGCCGTTAGCCTCGCAGGTAAACACGGAATCAAACATATTGATATCCACTTCATTGTGTTCTGAAAACACCGCGGATTTTACCTGAACGTCAAACGGCGTTTGCGTATCGCCGTATTCCACGTTGATGGTTGCGGGAATAGAAATCGTTACCGTTTCTTGCGGTCCCGCATCCTTATACAGCGCGGTAATGGTAAAGTTTCCTTGCCTGGCTATTTCAAAAATTGTACCGCCGTCAAAAGTGCCGCCAAAGCTGGCTTCCCAGCAGTCGGACTCTTTTTCATCAGGCACCGTGAACGCACATTGAGAAGGAAGAGAATAATACACTTTTCCGTCGTTATCAAGATAGAAACAGCCTTTGGATGCATCATAGTTGCCAGCTAATTTTTCGGCACGGGAAATGATCGATGTGCTTTGCACGGTAAAGGCCTCGCCTGCGCCATCACCCGGTTCAACGGTTATTGTGTAAATGATCTCATCGGCTTCAAACACAGCCACCAGCGTCCGGTTGGCGGCAGCTTGGAACGTGTAAGCGGCGTTTGTGCTGACCTGCTCGCCGTTTTCCGTCCACTTCACAAAAGAATAGCCGCTGTTTGCCGTGGCGGTTACGGTGACGTTCGCATTTTCTGCAAACTCGCCGCCGCCGCTAACCGTTCCGCCGTCCGCGGGATCGGCAGAAACCGAAATGGTATAGGTCGTCGCGGAGGGATCGACGATCGTAACAGTAAAGGCGTCCGTTTTTGTCACTTCCCGCTCCGTGTAAGTGACCGTAACGGTGCCTTGTCCGGCAGCAGAGGAATCAAACCCGGAAAGCGTTGCCGCAGACGTTACGTCTTTCGGCGTATCGTCTGTGTAATTGTAGTTTGCCATGACCGTCATACCGTTGGTGTCCAGCTCGTCGCCCACGTTATACGTTGTTTTGGCAGGCGGCGTAACGGTGATGGAAGACAGTTCCGGAACACCGGTCGTTAGGGGAATGTTGGTTTCGCCGTCCCCCTTGATCGTCGTATCCGCCAATGCCGCCAGATGGAAGCAGCCCATAACAAGGATCAGACAAAGGATGATGGATAACAGTTTCTTCATTGTGTGTACCTCCATTGATTATTTTCTATTGAACTTGTAAAGTAACCAGCGTTTTCGCCCCATTGAGCGGAAGCTTTTCTTCATCATAGGTCCAGTGCTGATAGCTGAGAACGGCGTTTTCATACGCGCCTTTCGCAAGCGTCCGATTCATCGTTATACGCCGCACCACCTGTCCCGGCTGAAGCTCCTCCGACTTCCATAGCACGGTGCCGTCTTCCAGAGACAGCGTGATCACCAGCCAGCAGTTGTTTTGCAACGGATTATCGAATCGAACGGATTGCTCCAACGTATCGGCTTTCAGCTCTATGGCCTCGTATGCGGTTATATCCAGCATTTCCGGCCGTTCCGAAACAACAAGACCGCCATTTTCAGTTTGTGAGGTTTGAACCGGCTTATTGGGAGCCGCGCCGGTAACGCTTTGCACAATAAGAAAAATGATCGCGCCAATGGCGACAATCAGGAGAAGTGCAAGGCAGATGGTCAGCTTTCTGTATCCGGTGTGGCGCTGTTTTTTTCCCGGCGTCTCTGATTGCGGGTCTTCATGTTTACCAGCCATAAACGTCCTCCATTATCAGAGTAAAAGAATGCCTTCATTCCTTTGTGGCGAAAAGCAATACAGTTCGTTACGCGCCGCAAAGCGCTGTATCTCTCAATAGGTTTATCCTTTATAGGCCATAGACCTATCTGTGTACAGAATACCACGAAACGCTTGCAAAATCAATCATTATTTCTCAATATTTCAAAATCAAAAACAAAACCACCGACGTGAAATCGGTGGTTTTTTATGTTGGCATTACCTATCTTCCCGGGCGGCCTCCCGCCAAGTATTGTGGGCGCAGAAAAGCTTAACTACCGTGTTCGGGATGGGAACGGGTGGACCCTTTTCGCAATCAACACCAACT
>CADBNN010000110.1 GCA_902796075.1 Oscillospiraceae bacterium
CAAACAGCCGGTCGGCCCATTCGCCGTCGTCTTCCAGGGCGGTCAGCCGGTCTAAGCCTATGCCGATGAGCAAACCGCCCGCCTGCACAAACCGGGCAATGCAGGCCAGGGTGGCCCGGCGGTAATAGCCGCCCACCGGCAAAATCAACGCCTGCATGCCCTGCAAAATGCCGTCGGCAATGGTCCGGTCGTCGGCATAAGCGTAGTCGGCAAAATCCCGCATGGCTTCAAAAGAAGCGTACATGCCCGGCCGTTTTTCGGGCTGCAGCAGCATGGCGGTATCGGGATACAGCAGGGCGACAGACCGTTCTACCGGCGCGCCGGTGAGCAGACCGATGGCCTGCCCCAGCACCGCCGCCCGCCGGGGGGTGGCCACGTTGCCGGCATAAAAATGCATGCCCGCCGCACCGGTGGCGGCGGCGTTATACACCCGGCAGGCCACGCCCCGTTCGGTCACGCCGCCGGCGGGTTCAAAGGTGAAGGGCGCGCCGTAAAAGGCGCAGGCGCTGGCCACCCAGTTGGTGATAACAAAATTCTTTTCATAGTTGGAATCTTCGTTGGTGATGCGCACCCCGCCGCCCACGGCGGCGCACAGTTTGCTTTGAACGGCAAATTCCGACCCGTGGCAGGGCTGGGCTTCGCCGCCGGTGCACAAGTAAACGGGAATATCTCCAAAGGCCCGGCGGGCGGCGGCCATCCAAAAGGCGGCGTAGCGGCTCATGCTGTCCCGGTACCAGTCCACAAAATCCACCGTGCGGCGGCGTTGGGCGGGGGTGGCGGCGGGCAGCGTGCCTTCGTTGGTATAAAAATCCAGCCGGCACCGGTCCCGGTCCACCGCAAGGGGCGGCAGGTCAAGGGAATCGAACCCGGCAAAATCCGTTTGCCACCGGGCGTTGAGGGCTTGAATGGTTTTATATTTGCGCTTCATGGCCCGGCGATAGTCGGCCAGGGCGAAGGGATCGGCGCACCAGTAGCCCGCGTGGGCGTGGTAGGTGCCGGCGGTTTGGGTGGGCCAGTTGCCGTGCCACACGCTGTAAATGGCTTCGCCGAAGTCGCCCGAAATGCCCAACAGCACGCTTTCCAGCAGGCCGGCGGCCCGGTAACGCTCAGCAAAGGCGTTCAAAAAGGCCGTTACCCGGCGGCGAAAACGGGGGTCCCAGGGGGATTGCACTTTTGAGGGAATGCGGTGTTCGGCGCACACCAGGGGATGATGGTCCGGCCCGTGCAAAAACCGGTCGGGCAGGGAATAGGCCGGCCCGGCGATCAAAAAGGGCACCCATTGCAGCCCCGCCTGCCGCAAGGCTTCGGCCTGGGCGTCCCAGTGGGCAAAATCCCATTGCCCGGCGGCGTTTTCACAAGACCGCCAGGTCACGTATTGTTCCACCGACGTAAAGCCCTGCCGTTTGAGCCGGGCCAGCAGACCGGGTTCGGCGTTGCCGATGCCGCAGCACAGCGTGGCGCCCGGCCCCGGCCCCTCACCGGCGGGCAAAGGGTCGGGTTCGCGGGGCTTTTGGCGGGTCGGCTGCGTTTGGGCGCAGGCGTCGGCGGGCGGGGTCGCGCGGTCGCTCACACAGCGAAAGCCCACCCCTTCGTTTTGGCCGCCCCCCAAAATGCAGTGGCGGCGGCTCACCCGCAAATCGGCGGCGGGGCAATGGTAACTGCCGCCCCGGCAAACCCGCCAGCCGCCCCAACCGTCGGCCGGCGGCGCGTCGGGCGTGGGGGCCGGCGGATAGGGGGCGTACCATTCGTTCACATATTCATACACGTTGCCCGCCATATCCAGCAGGCCGTAGGGGTTGGGGGCAAAAGTTCCCACCGGCGACGTGCGGGGCCAGCCGTCGTCGGCAAAGGGCTCGGCCCAGGGGTCGCCGCTCTGCTTGTCGGCAAAATTGGCCCGGCAGGCGGTTTCGTCCCAGGCGGGGGCGTTGCCCCAGGGGTAAAGCGGGTCGGTGCGGCCGCCCCGGGCGGCGTATTCCCATTCGGCCTCCCGCGGCAGGCGTTTGCCCGCCCAGGCCGCGTAGGCCGCGCATTCCCCAAAGCTCACGTTCACCACCGGGCAGTTTGGCCGGCCCAAAAAATAGGCGGCGCCGTCCGGCCAGGGGGGCGCCGGGGGATAGGCCCTGCCGGTGGCGTCGCAAAAGCGGCGGTATTGGCCGTTGGTCACGGGGGTTTGGTCCATAAAAAACCCGTCGGTGGCAAAGGGGTAGCGCGGCTGTTCGTCCGAATAGCCTGATTCACTGCCCAGCGTTGCCTGTCCGGCGGGGATCCATACCATGGTCTGGCCATCCGGCCAGGAGAGGGATTTCGGCTTTTGCATGCGGTTGCCTCCCGGGCGGTCAGCCCTGTTCTATATCTTTGGTGGCGGCGGCGTTCAGATCCTGCCCGGCGAAATGCCCGGCCAGCGCTTCGTAATACCCCTGGGCCCCCACCATGGCCGCGTTGTCGCCGCACAGGGCAAGGTCGGGCACAAACAGCCGCCGGCCCGCCTGACGGCAGGCTTCCTGCATGCGGCGGCGCAGCAGCCGGTTGGCCGAAACGCCCCCCGCCAGCACCACCGTTTGGTAACCGAAGGCTTCGGCGGCCGCCATGGTTTTTTGGGTGAGAATGGCCACGATGTGGTGTCGCACCGAAGCGGCCAGATCGGGCACCGAATAGGCCTCGCCCTTTTGCTCGCACCGGTGAATGAGGTTGATCACGTAGGTTTTAAGCCCCGAAAAACTAAAGTCCCAGGGGCAGTTTTCCACCTTGGGATGGGGCAGGGTGTAGGCGGCGGGATCGCCCGCTTCGGCCGCCGCGTCTAAATGGACGCCGCCGGGGTAGGGCATGCCCATGGCCCGGGCGGTTTTATCAAAGCATTCGCCGGCCGCGTCGTCCCGGGTGCGGCCGATCACCCGGTAGCGGGTGTAATCGTCCACCGCCACCAGATGGGTGTGCCCGCCCGACACCACCAAGCACAAAAAAGGCGGCGTCAGATCGGGGTGGCACAGGTAGTTGGCCGCCACGTGGGCGCGCAAATGGTGCACCGGGATAAGGGGCAAACCGGTGGCCAGCGCCGCGCCTTTGGCAAAGTTGACCCCCACCAGCAGGGCGCCGATGAGCCCCGGCCAGGCGGTAACGGCAATGCCGTTAAGATCGGCCCAGTCACAGCCGGCCGCGTCCAGCGCCTGCCGGGCCAGACCGGCCACGGCTTCCACATGGCGGCGGGAGGCGATTTCGGGCACCACGCCGCCGTAGAGCTTATGTTCTTCCACCTGCGAAGCGATGAGCGACGACAGCACCTGCCGGCCGTTTTGCACCACGGCGGCGGCGGTTTCATCGCAGGAGGATTCGATAGCCAGTAACTTCATGGTCAGTTTCCTTTACGGTTTTTTTGGTAGAGGATGCGCAGCCCTTCCAGCAGCAGGGAATCGTTGAGAATAATGGGGCGGCGGCAATAGGGCACCACCTGCGCGGCCCGGCCGCCGGTGGCCACCACCGTGGCGGGACTGCCCAGTTCTTCTTCGATCCGGTCGGCCATGCCGTCCATCATGGAAGCGGCGCCGTAAATCAGCCCCGATTTCATAGCCGAAGCCGTGCTGTTGCCCACCACTTTGCCCGGGTCCTGCAAGCTCACGTGGGGCAGTTGGGAGGTGCGGCCGGCCAGCGCGTCCAGCGAAATGCCGATGCCCGCCGTGATGGTGCCGCCGATAAAGGCGCCGGTGGCGTCTACCACCGCCGAGGTGGTGGCGGTGCCCAAATCAAAAATAATGCAGGGCAGGGGATACAGCGCCGCGGCGGCCACCGCCCCGCAAATCAGGTCGGCGCCGGCGGCGGCCGGGTCTTCCAAATGAATGGGCAGGCCGGTTTTTAAGCCTTTGCCCACCACCAGCGGGCGCACGCCCACGGCGGTTTGCAGGGCTTTTTCCATCACCCCGGTAAGGGCCGGCACCACCGAACCGATAATGGCGCCGTCAAAATCGTTCACGTCCAGTCCCCGCATGGTAAGCAGGGTGTGCAGTTCCACCGCGTATTGATCTTCGGTGCGGTTGCGGTCGGTAGCCAGCCGGGCGGTGAGCGCCAACGTATCGTCGGCATACACCCCCAGGGTAACGCAGGTATTGCCAATGTCCATGACCAGAAGCATAGTTTCACGGCTCCTTTCGGTTTATGATTGTATTATAACCGTCCCCCGGCCAAAATGCAAGGCACAAACCGCCCCTTTTGCGCAAAAAAGCGATCCCCGCGGAATCGCTTCCGGGGGATCGCCGGGGGGTTCCGGTCAGCAGCCGCAGCCGCAGCCGTTGTTGTCGTTGCCGCAGCCACAGCCGCAGCCGCCGCAGCCCACGATCAGGATGACCAGGATCAGGATCCAGAGATTGTTGTTGCTCAGCATGATGGTTTCCTCCTTTCAAGCCTTCACTTTCAATGTATGGCGGCGGCGAAAAAGTGTTCCCATTCGGTGAAAAATATGGTATGATAGCACCGAAAGGATGTGAGGGCATGCGCCTGCTGTTCATCGGCAACAGTTACACCGCCTGCGGCGACCTGCCTGCCCGGGTGGCGCAGGAACTGGCCCGGCTGGGGGTGCCGGCGCAAACGGCGGCCATTACGGCGGGCGGCTATTCGCTGGCGCATTTTGCGTCGGAACGCAACCCCTTCGGCCGGCAGGTGGCCGCGGTGCTGGCGCGGCAACCGTGGGATTTTGTGGTGCTGCAGGAACAAAGCCTGCGGCCGGCGGCTCATCCCCAAACCTTTTGGCGCAGCGCGGCGCGGCTGGCCCAAGCCGCCGCGGCGGCGGGGGCCCGGGTGGCGCTGTATGAAACCTGGGCCCGGGCGGACGGCCATCCCGCGCTGGCCCGGCATGGATGGACCCATGAGGACATGCAAACCCGGCTGACCGACGCTTATGCGCAGGCGGCGGTGCTCACCGGCGGTGTCGTGATACCGGCGGGGCAGGCCATGCACGCCGCTTACCGGGCGGGCAAGCCGGTGCTGGCGCAAGACGGCAGCCATCCTTCTCCGGAAGGCACGGCCCTGATCGCCCGGGTGTTTGCCCAAACCCTGGCGGCGCTTGACAAGCCGTCCGGCGGCGGGTATACTATATAAAACAAAACCAACCGAAAGGCGGCGATGTCCGTGAAAATCGTGCTCATAGACGGCCAGGGCGGCCGGCTGGGCCAACAGTTGGCCGAAGCCATCACCGCGGCGGCACTGCCCTGCGAATTGCTCGCGGTGGGCACCAACAGCGTGGCCACGGCGGCTATGCTCAAAGGGGGCGCCCGCCAAGGCGCCACCGGGGAAAATCCCGTGCTGGTGGCCTGCCGGGACGCGGACGTGATCGTGGGCCCCATCGGCATTTTGTCAGCCGATTCCCTGCTGGGCGAGATCACCCCCGCCATGGCGGTGGCCGTGGGCCAAAGCAAAGCCCTTAAACTGCTGCTGCCGGTGGGCCGGTGCAACAACCAGGTGGTGGGCGTGGGCCAATATTCCATGAGCGAACTGGTGAAAGAAACGGTGGAGCGTCTGAAGGCGCTGTGCTGAAAACATATATTTCTCTTTGCAGCGGGCGCCATGAAGGCGTTTTGATCGTTCCAGACGATGATATCCTATTTTCGGAAATGAGGCAAAAAAGATGTCATCGAAACAAACCAAACCCTTGTATTCCATGGTGCTGGCGGCGCTGTTTTTGGCGCTGGCCATGGTGCTGCCCCTGCTGACGGGGCAGATCCCCCAAATCGGTCAGGCCCTGTGCCCCATGCACATTCCCGTGCTGTTGTGCGGGTTTTTCTGCGGGCCCTGGTACGGGCTGGCGGTGGGCGCCATTGCGCCCCTGCTGCGGTTTTTGCTGTTTGGCATGCCGCCCATTATGCCCACCGGCGTTGCCATGTGCTTTGAACTGGCGGTGTACGGCCTGCTGACGGCGGTGCTGTACCGGGCGCTGCCCAAAAAGAACTGGGCCGTATACGTGGCGCTCATCGGCGCCATGATCGCCGGGCGCCTGGTGTGGGGCGCGGCCCGGCTGGTGCTGTTGGGCCTGGGGCAGGCCCCCTTCGGTTGGGCGGCCTTTTTGTCCGGCGCGGTGCTGGACGCTCTGCCCGGCATTGCCCTGCACATTGTGCTCATCCCCCTGCTGGTCATCGCCTTAAAGCGGTATAACCCCCAGGCGCAGGCCTAAACCAACGAAAAGGAGCGTGATCTCATGGCTGCTGCCCGCCAAGCGGGCGGTTGGCTGCGCGCGTTGCTCATCACCTTGTTTTGGCACGTGAGCAGCTGGCTGCTGTCGCTGCCGGCGTGGATCACGCTGGCGCTGCATTTTGTGATCGGCCTGTCCTTATGGTGGTTTTGGGCCACGTTGGGGGCGTGGCTGGCGGCGGGTCTGGTGCGGTTTTTGCTGGTGAATTTTGCCCGCTGGGGCGCCGGTCAGCCCGATCCGCCCAAGCCCAACAAAAATCCCTATTCCGCCGGCAAATAAGCAGAAAAAGAAAAGACTGAAACGAGTTTTCAAACCCGTTTCAGTCTTTTTGGTTTACGACCCTTTTACGCTTCGGTAAACATGGGGGTGGAAAGATACCGCTCGCCGGTGTCGGGCAGCAGGACCACGATCGTTTTGCCGGCGTTTTCCGGCCGGGCGGCCAACAACGTGGCGGCGTGCAGCGCAGCGCCGGACGAAATGCCCACCAGCACCCCTTCCTGCCGGGCCATGGCGCGGCCTGCGGCAAAGGCGTCTTCATTTTCCACGGTGATCACTTCGTCATACACCGCCGTATTCAGCGTGTCGGGCACAAAGCCGGCGCCGATGCCCTGGATCTTGTGGGGCCCGGATACGCCCTTAGACAGCACGGGGGAACCGGCCGGCTCCACCGCCACCACCCGCACGCCGGGCTTTTGGCTTTTTAAGTATTCGCCCACGCCGGTCAGGGTGCCGCCGGTGCCCACGCCCGCTACAAAAACATCCACCTGCCCGTCGGTGTCGGCCCAGATCTCCGGCCCGGTGGTGGCCCGGTGAATGGCCGGGTTGGCCGGGTTGACGAATTGGCCGGGAATCAAACTGCCGGGGGTCTGTTCGGCCAGTTCTTTGGCTTTGGCAATGGCGCCGGTCATGCCTTTGGCCCCTTCGGTGAGCACCAGTTGGGCGCCGTAGGCTTTCAGCAGATTGCGGCGTTCCACGCTCATGGTCTCGGGCATGGTCAAAATCACCTTGTATCCTCTGGCCGCCGCCACCGCCGCCAGCCCAATGCCGGTGTTGCCGCTGGTGGGCTCAATAATGGTGGCGCCGGGCTGCAGCAGACCCTTTGCCTCGGCGTCGTCTATCATGGCGCGGGCGATCCGGTCTTTCACGCTGCCGGCCGGGTTAAAGTATTCCAGCTTGGCCAGCAGGGTGGCCTGCAGGTTTTTGCCCCGGGTAAATTTGTTCAGCTTCAGCAGCGGCGTGCCGCCGATCAGATCGGTGAATGATTCATATACTTTCATGGAAAAGCCTCCTTTTTAAAAACCCAATAAACATACCGACTTCATAGGTTTTATATAGTATAACACACCCCGCTTCACTTGTCAAGAGGAAAAACCGAAAAATTTTCAGCCGGGCGGCCAATACAAATTAAGGTGAGGCGCCCGGCACACGGGAATAAGCCGGCCCGCCGCGCGGGGAAAGCGCAGTGGCGTGCGTCTATTCTATACAGAAATGCGAGGCCGCCCTCACACGAGGAGGGATCGCCCGGCAGCCCGCGTATAGAAAGGAACGAGCCGGCCCGGCGCGCGGGGAAAGCGCAGTGGCGCGCGTTTCTAAAGGAAATGAGGCGGCCCATCACGCGGGGAAAAACCGGACCATCACGCGGAGCGGGATCGCTCGCCGCCCGGGACGGTGCGAAACCCGGCTTTTTGCCCACGTCATTTCGTTCCATTTTTCCTTCTCTCATGTGTGGTTGTAATTTGTACAAAACCTACCAAAACGGTAGGCAAAATGCCCGGCGGCGGGCGAACGGGGGAAAAGGAAAAAGGCGTTTGAAATTGAAATGAAACAAAAAAGCACCGAAAAGCGGCGCACAGAAAGCGGCAAGGCCAAATGAAACGCCGCGCGAAAAGCCGCGCCTTCCAGAACGCGGCACAACCGAAAGACTGCGCGGAAAACCGCGCCCGGGGCACATACCCGGCACCCGGGCGGGATTGATCGCCGCCCGGGACGGTGCGCACACGCCTTCTTGCACGCGCCATTTCATTTGTTGTCTTATCCTCTTATACACTACTAATAAGTCCGCCTACGATTTTTGCAAAACCTACTAAAATGGTAGGCAAATCGTCCGGCGGCGGGCGAGCGGTGGGGAAGGGAAAGCCAATGAAGGCGGAGCGTGATGCTTGGAAAGAAACGCGAGCGGCGCACGCCCCGGATGGATATTCAGCCTATTATAAAAACGTGAGCCGCACGACCGGGCGGGAAGCCGGCCGCCCGGATAAAAAAAGAGGTGCCCGCACGCTTGGGGAGAAACCCGACCCGCCGCAAAGGTACAAGCCGGCGGATCCGAAGCAAGCGGAGAAGCCTGCGCGCTTACCGGTGGTTTGGTTTGTTTTCTTTTTTTGCTGTCTTTGAGCAACCGCGATTTATTAAAAGCCTACTAAAACAGTAGGCAAATCGTCCGGCGGCGGGCAGGCGGGGAAGAGGGGAAAGTTGCGTTTGTAATATAAAAAAAGCGCCGAAAAGTGGCGCACAGAATGCGGCGGGGCCAAATGAAACGCAGCGCGAAAAGCCCGCGTGGAAATCGCGCCTGGTGCCTGATACGGCGCGAAACCCTGGCCTTTTTACGTGCGTCCTTTCGTCTATTATTGTATTATCTCATACCCACACGCGCGCCCGCGATTTTTGCAAAGCCTATCAAAACGGTAGGCAAAGCGCCCAGGCGGCGGGCGAGCGGTGGGGAAGGGAAAGACAATGAAGGCGGAGCGTGATGTTTGGAAAGAAGCGCGAGCGGCGCACGCCCGGGACGGAAGCCTGCCCATTATAAAAATGTGAGCCGCACGACCGGGGATAGAAAGAAAAAAGAAGCGGCGGATTTCCGGGGTTGGGAAGCCGCCCCCGGCCAATTTACATGCGCCTTTCGTCTATTATTGTATTATCTCATACCCACACGCCCGCCCGCACTTTTTGCAAAACCTACCAAAACGGTAGGCAAAGCGCCCAGGCGGCGGGCGAACGGGGGAAAAGGAAAAAGGTGTTTGAAATTGAAATGAAACAAAAAAGTGCCGAAAAGCGGCGCGGAAAATACGGCAGGGGCAAATGAAAAGCGGCGCGGAAAATACGGCAGGGGCAAATGAAACGCAGCGCGAAAAGCCCGCGTGGAACTCGCGCCCGGTGCCTGGTACGGCGCGAAACCCCGGCCGTTTTACATGCGTCCTTTCGTCTATTGTTGTATTATCTCATACCCGCACGCGCGCCCGCACTTTTCGCAAAGCCTACCAAAACGGTAGGCAAAGCGTCCGGCGGCGGGCAGGCGGGGGAGAGGAAAGGAATGCTCAAAACGCGAATGAAATCGTAAAGTGCCGAAAAGCGGCGCAGAGAACGGGACGGGGGCAAAAGTATGCCGTGCAAAAACCGTGCCCGGCGCAAAGATGTGAGTGCCGCCCGGGACGGCGCGAAACCCCGGCCTTTTTGCACACGTTTTTTCATCTTTTTCGCATCCTCTCAGGCACGCCGCACTTTTTGCAAAACCTACCAAAACGATAGGCAAAATGTCCGGCGGTGGGCGAACGGTGGGGAAGGGAAAGCCAATGAAGGCGGAGCGTGATGCTTGGAAAGAAACGCGAGCGGTGCACGCCCCGGATGGATATTCAGCCCATTATAAAAATGTGAGCCGCCGCCCGGGGATAGAAAGAAAAAAGAGGCGGCGGATCTCCGGGGTTGGGAAGCCGCCCCCGGTCTTCTTTGTGCGCATTCTTTCGTCTGTTATTGTATTATCTCATACCCACACGCCCGCCCGCGATTTTTGCAAAAACCTACTAAAACGGTAGGCAAAATGCCCGGCGGCGGGCAGGCGGGGGGGAAGGGAAAGACAATGAAGGCGGCGCGTAATGCTTGGAAAGAAACGCGAGTGGTACACGCCCGAGACGGTGCGAAACCCCGGCCTTTTTGCACGCGTCATTTCGTTCCTTTTTTCCTTCTCTCATGTGTGGCTGTGATTTGTGCAAAGCCTACCAAAACGATAGGCAAAACGCCCACAGGTGGTCGGGCGGAGGAGGGGACAGCTGCGTTTAGCATATTAAAAAGCATCTGAAAGCGGCGCACAGAATGGGTGGGGCCAAATGAAACGCAGCGCGGAAAACCGCACCCGCCGTGCACGCGGCACAACCGAAAGCCTGCGCGAAAAGCCGCGCCCGGTGCCTGATACGGCGCGACCCCCGGCCTTTTTGCCCACGTCATTTTATCTATTATCTCATTCTCTCAGGAACGGCCGCTCTTTTTGCAAAACCTACCAAAACGGTAGGCAAAACGCCCGGCGGCGGGCGGGCGGTGGAAAATGAAAAAGGTGTTTGAAATTGAAATGAAACAAAAAAGCACCCAAAAGCGGCGCGGATAATACGGCAGGGGCAAAAGCATGCCGTGCAAAAACCGTGCCCGGCGCAAAGATGTGAGTGCCGCTCGGGATCGCGCGCCCCCCGGCTTTTATGCACGCGCCATTTCATTTGTTGTCTCATCCTATCATACACTACTAATAATAAGCCCGCCCGCGATTTTTGCAAAACCTACCAAAATGGTATGCAAAGCGTCCGGCGGCGGGCGAGCGGTGGGGAAGGGAAAAGGGTGTTTGAAATTGAAATGACACAAAAGAGCACCCAAAAGCGGCGCGGAAAATATGGCAGGGGCAAATGAAACGCCGCGCGGACAACCGCGCTCTCCGTGCACGCGGCACAACCGAAGGCCCGCGTGGAAACCGCGCCCGCCGCACATACCCGGCACCCGGAGCGGGATCGCTCGCCGCTCGGGATGGCGCGAAACACCGGCCTTTTTGCACACGTTCTTTCATCTATTTCGCATCCTCTCAGGCACGCCGCACTATTTTCAAAACCTACCAAAATGGTAGGCAAAACGCCCGGCGGCGGGCGAGCGGGGGAAAAGGAAAAAGGTGTTTGAAATTGAAATGAAACAAAAAAGCACCCAAAAGCGGCGCAGAGAATGGGGCGGGGCAAGCGTATTCTTTGCCGGGGCACAAACCGGCGCAAACGGCGCTTGTCTGTCGCCGGGGCGCAAAGCGGCGGCGGGCGCGGTCTTTCGCCCGCGCTCACGTGGGCACGGCAAAACCGACCGGAACTGTAGACATTTTTGCGCTTTGAGGCCGGGCCCGCTTGACGGAGGGCGGCGAACGTGGTATACTACTCAAGAATACAACGAAAGGGCGGCTGGGGATGGAACGGCTGATCGCACAACTGAAAACCGCCCGGGATCTGCCCGACGAGGGGCTGGCGGCGCTGATAGAAAGCGAAGCCGCCACGGCGCCGCTGGCGGCGGCGGCCGACGGCGTGCGCCGGCAGGTGTACGGCGACGCGGTGTATTTGCGGGGCTTGATAGAGCTGACCAACCACTGCCGCAACAACTGTTATTACTGCGGCATCCGGCGGGACAACCGGACCCTGACCCGCTACCGGCTGACGCACGCGCAAGTGTTGGCCTGCTGCCGGGAAGGCTATGATCTGGGTTACCGCACCTTTGTGCTGCAGGGGGGAGAGGACCCCTATTATACCGACGAGCGGCTGTGCGGGCTGGTGGCGGCCATTCGGGCGGCTTATCCGGACGCAGCCATCACCCTTTCCATGGGCGAACGGTCGAAAGAAAGCTACCGGGCCTTGTTCAACGCCGGGGCCAACCGCTATTTGCTGCGGCACGAAACCGCCGACGACGCCCATTACGCAAAGCTGCACCCGGCGGAACTTTCCCTTGCCCACCGCAAGCAATGCCTGCGGGACCTGAAAGCCATCGGCTACCAGGTGGGGTCGGGCTTTATGGTGGGTTCGCCCGGGCAAACCACCGCCTGCCTGGTGCAAGATTTGCGGTTTTTGCAAGAGTTGGATCCGGACATGATCGGCATCGGCCCCTTTTTGCCCCAGGCCGACACCCCCTTTGCCCGGAGCCCCAAGGGCGACTTGACCCTGACCTTGCGGCTGATCTCGCTTTTGCGGCTGCTGTTCCCCCACGCGCTGCTGCCGGCCACCACGGCTCTGGGCACGCTGGACCCCAACGGCCGGGAGTTGGGCCTGCAGGCGGGCGCCAACGTGGTAATGCCCAATTTGTCCCCGGTGGGGGTGCGGGCGCTTTACGCGCTATACGATAATAAAATATGCACCGGTGAAGAATCCGCCCAGTGCCGGGGCTGTTTGGAACGGCGGGTGGCCGCGGCCGGTTACCGGGTGGTGACCGACGTGGGCAACGTGAAAAGGAGCGTTACATAAATGAAAGTAGCCCAGTTACAGCAAGAAATATTACGGCTGAAGCGGGAACAGGACGTGTGCATTCTGGCCCACAGCTATCAGGCGCGTGAGATCGTGGAGATCGCCGATTTTACGGGGGATTCCTACCAGTTGAGCGTAAAAGCCAAATCCGCCCCCCAAAGCAAGGTGATTATGTGCGGCGTGCGGTTTATGGCCGAAACGGTCAAACTGCTTTCGCCCCAAAAAACCGTGTGGCTGTCCCATCCGGACGCCGGCTGCCCCATGGCCGAACAGATGGACCGGGAACTCATCAGCCAGGTGAAGGCCCAATACCCCGACTACACGGTGGTGGCCTACATCAACACCACCGCCGCTCTTAAAACCATTTGCGACGTGTGCGTTACCTCTTCTTCCGCGGTCAAGATCGTGCAGCAGATCGAAAACGATAAAATCTTGTTTATTCCCGACTGCAATCTGGGGGCTTACGTGGCGGCGCAGCTGCCCCAAAAACAAATAAAACTGCTGCAGGGCGGGTGCCCCGTTCACGCCCGGGTAACGGTGCAGGACGTGGCGCAGGCCAAGGCCGCCCATCCCGAAGCGCTGGTGCTGGTGCATCCGGAATGCACACCCGCCGTGGCGGCGCTGGCCGACTACGTGGGCTCCACCAGCGGCATTATGCAGTTGGCCCGCGGCTCCGGCGCACCGGCCTTCATCATCGGCACCGAACTGAGCATTGCCGAACATTTGGCCTACGAGTGCCCGGAAAAGCGGTTTTATCCCCTTTCCAAAGGCCTGCTGTGCCAAAATATGAAGCTCACCACCCTGCCCGACGTGTATAACCTGCTGCTGGGCCGGGGCGGGGAAGAGATCACCCTGGACGCCGACACCATGACCGCCGCCCGGCGGTGCATCGACCGCATGATCGAACTGGGGGGTTGAGCGTGCCCGAAAAAGCATTGATCGCCATGAGCGGCGGCGTGGATTCCAGCGTGGCCGCTTTGCTTATGCAGCAGCAGGGGTACGACTGCACCGGCGTGACCATGAAACTGTTTGCCAACGAAGATGCGGGCATCCCCCGGGAGCAGACCTGCTGTTCGCTGGACGATATAGAAGACGCCCGCCGGGTGGCCTGGCGGCTGGGCATACCCTACCACGTGTTCAACTTTGCCGACCGGTTCAAGGAAACGGTGATGGACCGGTTTGCCAACGCCTATTTGCAGGGCGCCACCCCCAATCCCTGCATCGACTGCAACCGGTATTTGAAGTTTGAAAAACTCATGCAGCGGGCGGACGAACTGGATATTCCCCTGGTGGTCACCGGCCATTACGCCCGGGTGACGTTTGACCAGACCGCCGGCCGCTGGCTGTTAAAAAAAGGGCTGGACGAAACCAAAGACCAGTCTTACGTGCTGTATTCTCTCACCCAGGCCCAACTGGCGCGGGTGCGGTTTCCCCTGGGGGAACTGACCAAAGCCCAGGTGCGGCGCATTGCCGAAGAAAACGGCTTTGCCAACGCCCGCAAAAAGGACAGCCAGGATATTTGCTTTGTGTCCGGCCAAAGTTACGGCCAGTGGATCGAACAGTATATCGGCCGCACCCTGCCCGCCGGGGATTTTGTGGATTTGCAGGGCAACGTGCTGGGGCGGCACAAGGGCATTATTCATTACACGGTGGGCCAGCGCAAGGGGTTGGGGCTTTCGTTCGATTCCCCCCGCTTTGTGTGCGCCATCGACCCGGCGGCCAATACCGTGACCCTGGGCAAAAATGAAGATCTGTTCGCCGCCGACCTGGTGGCGGAAGATTTCAACTGGATTGTGGCGCCTCCCACGGCGCCGCTGGCGGTCACCGCCCGGGTGCGTTACCGGCAGGCCGAACAGCCCGCCACCGCCACTTGTTTGCCCGGCGGCCGGGTGCTGGTGCGGTTTGCCGCGCCCCAGCGGGCCGTTACCAAAGGCCAGGCCGTGGTGCTGTATATGGGCGACGTGGTGGCCGGCGGCGGCACTATTACCGAAATTCTACGCAAGGAGGAAACCCTATGAAATCGTTTTTACTCATCGGCGTGGGCCGGTTTGGCAAGCACATTGCCATGGAACTGTGCCAACTGCGGCACGAGGTGCTGGCGGTGGACTGGGACGAAAAACAGGTGAACGAGGTGCTGCCCTTCGTGACCGACGCCAAGATCGGCGACGCCACCGACCGGGACTTTTTGCAGTCGCTGGGGGTGAAGGATTTTGACGTGTGCCTGGTGAGCATCGGGGATTCGTTTGAAAACTCCCTCATTGCCACCGCCCTGCTCAAGGAACTGGGCGCCCGGTTTGTGGTATCTATGGCGGGCAGCGACCTGCACGCGGATTTTTTGCGCCGCAACGGAGCGGACGACGTGGTGTTTCCCGAACGGCAGGTGGCGGTTTCCACCGCCATGCGCTACAGCTCCGAACAGATTTTTGATTATATGGAACTCACCGATGAATACGGCATTTACGAAGTGTCGCTGCCCCGGTCCTTCGCGGGCAAGACCCTGCAGCAGTTGGATCTGCGCCGCCGGTATAACCTGAACGTGCTGGCCACCAAGCAGGGCGGACACTTAAACCCCGCCGTGCAGCCGGATAAGCCCCTGGCCGCCGAAGAGACCATGCTGGTGCTGGGCCGGTATAAAGATATTCAAAAGTGTTTTCACGTGTAACCGTGCGTAAAAGAAGGCCGCGCTTCTCTTTGTGAGAAGCACGGCTTTTTGTTATGGTTTTTCGCCCGAAAGGGCAAGCTCTTTTCATAAAATCCCGCCGGTTAGAACCTTCGCAGGGGAGGCGTGCGGCCCGTAACGTGTTTTCGGTTGCCTGATTTTTTTCTGCCGCCCTCTCGCGTTGCACGCATGAAAACGGAAAAACCGGGTTTATGTAAACCAAAACCGCCTAATTTTGGGCGGTTTTTCAAAATGACCCGTGCAAAACGTAGCGGTCGGAGAGAATAAGGGCGGCGGGTCATTGTTGGGGGGAGCAGATACCGCGTTCCGGCGCCTTGTGCATGAGATCCTCGGCTCCGCTCGGGATGACAAGTTGAAGCTTTGTCATTTCGACCGAGCGCAGCGAGTGGAGAAATCTCTATTTAAACAACCCCTCCGGCTTGGGAACTTACGTTCCCAACCCACCTCCCCTTGCACAGGGGAGGCGTACAGTTGGTTACGGCGTTGTGGCTTTGCCACTCTCCCATTTGCGTCCCTCAAAAGCTTTCCTCGCCCTCTCGCATTGCACGCATGGAAACAGAAAACAGGATTTATGTAAACTAAAACCGCCCATTTTCGGACGGTTTTTTGATTTCACCCGTGCAAGACGTAGGGGGCGGGAGAGAATAAAGGCGGGGCAAAAATGCACGCAAAGGTTTCTCCCGCTTCACGGGCCCACCTCAAAATACCGATTTCTCAAGAATTGTTTCGCCGTTCTCTCGCATTGCACGCATGAAAACGTGAAAATCGGATTTATGTAAACCAAATCGGCCGTTTTTTTGGTGATTTTTCAAAATGACCCGTGCAAAACGTAGCGGTCGGAGAGAATAAGGCGCGTGGCAAATAAATGCGCAGGCGGGCCCGTTTCCCATTCACGCGGCGATTCCAAACCGACGATGCCCAAAATAGTTTTCCTTGCCCTCTCGCGTTGCACGCATGGAAACGGAAAAACCAGATTTATGTAAACCAAATCGGCCGTTTTTTTGGTGATTTTTCAAAATGACCCGTGCAAGACGAGAGGTGCGAAGAGAATAAGTAGTGGGGCAAAAAATGCGCAGGCGGGCCCGTTTCCCATTCACGCGGCGATTTCAAACCGACGATGCCCAAAATAGCTTTCCTCGCCCTCTCGCGTTGCACGCATGAAAACGGAAAAACCGGATTTATGTAAACCAAAACCGCCCGTTTTGAGGCGGTTTTTCAATTCCACCCGTGCAAGACGAGAGGTTTGAAAAGGCTAAAAAGGGGGGCAACACATTTAATGCGGCCCTACCGTGCTTGGGTGCGCTGTGCCTCACTGCACATTTCGCCCAATTCTACCTTCCGCCGCCCTTCGTATTGCACGCATGAAAACGG
>CADBNN010000111.1 GCA_902796075.1 Oscillospiraceae bacterium
ATTTATGCGGAAGGATATTATACAGATCAGACAGGTTCACAAATCAAAAGAAAGATCGGGACACCTGCTCTATCGCAGGTGTCCCGAGGTTTTGTTTTTTTGATTTTATTCTGAATGCCGCAACAAATAGTCGGCCGCCATTTGCATAATGGATATGCCATCGGGTTTGGGATCGGAGCCGTTTACCGGTTCAAAGCAATGGCCGCCGCCACGGCACAAGATCCATTCCACGTCTTGCCCCGCGTCTTGCAGACCTTTCAGCAGCGCCAGGCTCACCCGATGGTCTACAAGCTGATCGGCGTCGCCGGCCGCAAGCAGCGTAGGCACGGTGGGCTTGTTTTGCAAGCAAAGCGGGCTGTACCGTTCAAACGCCGCGCGCTCGGGGTGGGGAAACAAAGCGGCGATATCTGAGGCGGGCAACTGAAAAGTGTAATACCGTTCCCGATCTTCCGGCAAAAGCGACATGGGGGCGGAAAGGGCAACGCAGGCTTTCACGTTTACCGCCTGCGCGCATACGGCCGCCCTCTCAGCCGGACTCATATAAGCCACTTGGGCCGCCAGATGGCCGCCGGCCGAATGACCCATGGTGTAAAAGCGGGCGGGATCGATGTTCAAAACGGAGGCATAGCGGGCAAGATAGCCCATAGCGTCCAATACGTCGCTTACGATTTGTTCCATACTGGCGCCGTCCGGTACGCTGCCGCGGTAGGTGATGGACGCTACTGCAAACCCATTCTGCCGCACCACGTCAGCCGTGGGTTTGGCCATGTTATACATGCTGATCGCGTCGTTTCGGTGCCAGCCGCCGCCCGGTATGAGCAACAGCACCGGGGCGGGCGCGCCGGCTTCTTTAAGTGGGGGAAAGAAATAAAGATCGTTTATTTGGTCGCCGATCTGCTTATACAGCAGATGTTGTTCGCCGGCATGCTGCGGTACTGTTTGCATATTATCACATCCTCGGTTTAAGTGTATCTGAAATCAGACGGAATGTCAAGCGGGATCCGGACAGGTTTGCATATTCCACTCTGTTTTTCATAAATATGGTTTGAGAGGATGGGATGGTATGTTAGCTGCGGCAAAAGTAATATTGGTCGGTTGCATGGTCATCAGCGTGATTTGGCTGCTGGTCCGGCTGGCAGGAGGGTTAAAGCCGGGCAAAACCCTTTGGACGGGCATGCTCATGGGGTTGTTTGCGCTTTTATTTGTTTCGCTCATAGGCGTAATCACGTCAGATACCCTGCAAATCAATCCGTTTACGCTGGGCGTTTCGGCTGTTTTGGGGGTGCCCGGCGTTGTTTTGATGTTGATTGTGAAAATAATTTGGAAATTATAGCCATTGTTTGCTTCCCTTTGCTTGCAAAAACAGGAAATTACTTGTATAATATAATAAAGTTATCAAAAGGGGACTGAACATGAACCAAACCATTCAGCAATATTATGCCGACCTGCGGGGCAAACAGGTCGTTTTTTGCGGTATCGGTGTGAGTCACCGGCCGCTTATCGAAAAGTTTGCCGCCGCCGGCGCGCGGGTGGTGGCGTGTGACAAGCGCACCGCCGAACAATTGGGCGACGTGGCGGAGCGTTATGCCGCGTTGGGCGTTACGCTGCGCCTCGGCCCGGGTTATTTGGACGATCTGCAGGGCGACTTGATTTTTCGCACGCCCGGTATGCATATGAATCACCCGGCGCTGGTGCGTGCCCGGGAGCAAGGTATTCCCGTTACGTCGGAAATGGAAACCTTTTTTGAGCTTTGTCCCGCGCCGATCGTGGCGGTAACCGGTTCTGATGGCAAAACCACCACCACCACGCTCATCAGCGAATTGCTGAAAGCAACCGGCCGGCGCGTGTTTTTAGGCGGTAATATCGGCACGCCTCTTCTGCCTGTGGTAGACGATATGACTCCGAACGATTACGCCGTGGTGGAGCTCTCTTCTTTTCAGCTGATGTCTATGACCCGCGGGCCGCAGATATCGGTTGTAACCAACGTAACGCCCAATCATTTGGACGTTCACAAAGATATGGCGGAATACATTGAGGCCAAAACCCATATTTTCCGTTATCAGGCGTCCAACAGCAAAACGGTTTTGAATTTTGAAAATGATATCACCCGCTCGTTTGCCGATAAGGTGCCGGGGCAATGTGTATTTTTCAGCCACTTGCGACCGGTGGAAAACGGTTGTTATTTACAAGATAACGTGATTTACACCGCCCGCAACGGCACTTCGACCCCCGTTTTGAACACGGAAGATATTCTGCTGCCCGGCGCACACAATGTGCAAAACTACATGGCCGCCATTGCGGCGACCGACGGCCTGGTAGCTCCCGAACACATTGTGCAGGTGGCCCGCACCTTCGGCGGTGTGGAACACCGCATTGAGCTGGTGCGCACCCTGCGGGGCGTGCGGTGGTATAACGATTCCATCGCTACCAGCCCCACTCGTGCCATTGCCGGGCTGAATTCCTTTGAACAAAAGCAGATTATCATCGCCGGCGGATATGATAAGCACATACCATTTGAACCCTTTGCTCAAAAAGCATTGGAAAAAATCAAATTGTTGATTCTGACCGGCGACACCGCCGACGCGATCGAAACCTGTGTGCGTGCGCAGCCCGGCTTTGATAAAAGCGGTTTGCGCATTTTGCGAGCGGATTCCATGGAACAAGCGGTCCTGCTGGCGTATGAAAACGCAAAAGAGGGAGACGTGGTCTCGCTCAGCCCCGCTTGCGCCAGTTTTGACCGGTACCCCAATTTTGAAGCGCGGGGCAAACATTATAAGGATCTTGTGAAACAGTTGGAGGAATAAAAGTATGGATTGGCATAAAACACTGGCGGCTTTAGCTGCCCTGCGAGGGCATGAGCTTTCGCCGTTTTTGGAAAAACAGATAAAAGCCCAAGCAGATGTTTCGGTTTCACCGTTAGGCAACGTTTATGCCCATATAAAAGGCGCCGGCCATTACACGGTTTTGTTAGACGCGCATATCGACGAGATCCGCATGCTGGTGACCAGAGTGGACGAAAACGGTTTTGTGCGTGTTGGCCCCTGCGGAGGGATCGACCGGCGTGTTTTGCCCGGGTGTGAAGTGACCGTTTGGGGCGAAAAGCCTTTATACGGTGTGTTTTGCAGTACTCCGCCTCATTTAAAAAAAGGTCAGGGCGATAACGTGTCGGAACTGGATGATATGGGTATTGACGTGGGTCTTGACCAACAAGCGGCCCAAGCGGCGATACGCCCCGGTGACGAAGTGACTTTTTGCCCGCATGATCTTGCACTGCAACATGACCGGTTTGCAACCAAAACGCTGGACAACCGGGCGGGCGCGGCCATATTGCTGCGGCTGGCGGAACTCATTCAAAAGGCGGACAAGCCTTTGCCTGTTTCTGTGGTGCTGCAATTCAGCCAACTGGAGGAAACTTCTCGCTCGGCGGCGGGCGGTGTGACCGGCGCCGTTCATTGGGCGCCGCAGGAAGCGATCGTGCTGGATGCCAGTTTTGCTGACTATCCCTGCGCCCACTACAGCACCTTTGGGCACATGGGAGGCGGCGTTATGATCGGCTTTTCTGCCTTGCTCAGCACGGCGATTTGCAATCGTTTACGTGATTTAGCCAAACAACGGGCGTTGCCGTTTACAGAAGAAGTGATGGGCGGGCGCACCGGCACAAACGCCGACCATTTGGTCGCGGCAGGGGAGGGCGTTCCCACCGGCTTGCTTTCCTATCCTATTCGCAACATGCACACGCCGGTGGAAATAGTGGATCCGAATGATTTGGAAACAGTGGCACAGCTTTTGTTTGCTTATTTGCAGGAGGGGGGCGTTCGCCATGCCTAAACGGGAACAACTTGTGGACCTGCTGGAGGAGTTAACGGCTCTTAACGGCCCGTCCGGTCACGAAGACGCGGTACGCGCGGCTATCATGGCACATATTGCCGACCACGCGGAATGCAAGGTGGACGCGCTTGGCAATATTATTGCCTTTAAAAAAGGCAAAGAGCGACCGGCTTGCCAGTTGATGTTGGATGCACACATGGACGAAGTAGGTGTTATGATCACATCCATTCGTGCCGATGGATTGCTATGCTTTGCCACGGTTGGCGGTATAACACCCGAATCGCTGCTGGGCAAAACCGTGCGGTTTGACCGGGCAGAAGGCGTGATTGGCTGCACGCCTATCCATTTGCTGGAAGGCGACCAAAAAGACAACATGCCGGCTGTTGATAAGATGTATATTGATATTGGCGCCGATGACAGAGCCGAAGCTGAAACGCTGGTGGCGCCCGGTGACGTGGGCACCTTTATCAGCCGTTTTGTGCGCTTTGGCGATGGCTTCATCAAAGCCAAGGCGATTGACGATCGTGCCGGGTGCGCTGTGTTGATCGATATGATCTGCCGCGACCAGCCCTATGATATGACTTTTACGTTTTCCACCCGGGAAGAGGTGGGGCTGGTGGGCGCCAAAACGGTCGCCGCTCAGGTGGCGCCAGATGTGGCGCTGGTCCTGGAATCCACAACAGCCGGCGATACGGTGGGTTCTGCTGCAGGCAACCAGGTGTGCGTGCTGGGGCAGGGCACCGTGCTTTCGTTTAAAGACAATGCAACACTATATGACAAAACGTTGTTTGACTGGATATTGCGTAAAGCCAACACCGCGGGCATTGCCTGCCAGGTGAAGCAGGCGGTTGCCGGCGGCAACAACGCAGGCGCTATCCATGCCAGCGGCAGCGGTGTGCGCACAGCCGCTCTTTCGCTGCCTTGCCGGTATTTGCATTCTGCATCCAGCGTGATCGCGGAAAAGGATTTATTTGTCACGGCCCGCTTGGCCTCGCATCTGGCAAACGAGATCTGCGCCGGGCGACTGGAACCGCTGGTCTGAAAACGCGAAAGAATAGGTGTTGACAAACTCGACGTGCTGTGTTACAATACGCTTTGTTGATAGAGGCGCGTTTGCGCAAAAGTACGTTTGGTGTGCAGCCTACCGCAGGGCGTTGCCAAACGGAAAGGGCCAAACGCCGAAGACGGTCGCTTTGCGGACGGCCGATCTGGCAAAGTATACGAACAGTTGCTTTGCTGTCGCATGAATTTGCGGAGCGCTATCTCACCGAAATGAGTCTGATGCATTCAGATTTGTATTACGGCAAGAGCAGAGCAGCCGCTTCTTCCTGCGGTTGCTCTATTTGTTATTTTTGCACAGAAGGAAGATGGCAGTATGATTTTTCAAGGCGCTGCAACCGCGTTGATCACTCCCATGAAAGGTTTTGCCGTAGATTATGACAGCTTTGGCAGGCTGATCGACTGGCAGATTGAGCAGGGCATAGACGCCCTGGTGATTTGCGGTACTACGGGCGAAAGTTCTACCCTTTCAGATGAAGAACACCGGCAGGTGCTGGAATTTGCCGCCCGGCGCATTGCCAAGCGTGTGCCCATGATTGCCGGTACCGGCTCTAACGATGCGGCTTATGCCATTGAGTTGACAAAGTTCGCCTGTGATATTGGAGCCGACGCTTCACTGGTGGTAACGCCCTATTACAACAAAGCTACGCAAAACGGCCTGGTGCAGTTGTTTACTGCTGTGGCGGACGCCAGCACCAAACCGGTGATTTTGTATAACGTGCCCTCCCGCACCGGGTGCAATTTATTGCCCGAAACGGTTGCTAAACTGGCCGACCATCCTCGCATTGCCGCTGTAAAAGAAGCTTCCGGCAACATCACGCAGGTGGCGGACATTATGGCCTTATGCGGCGATAAAATCGACGTGTATTCCGGCAATGATGATCAGATCGTGCCCATCCTTTCGTTGGGCGGCAAGGGTGTTATTTCGGTGCTTTCCAACCTGTTGCCGCAGCAAACGTCCCGCATGTGTCACGCCTATTTGCAAGGCGACGTGCGCGAAAGCCGCCAACTGCAGCTGCAGTATTTGCCGCTGATCCATGCGCTGTTCAGCGAAGTGAATCCCATTCCCGTTAAGGCCGCCATGCAGGCCATGGGCTTTTGCGGCGGCGATATTCGTTTGCCCTTAACGCCGCTGGAGCCGGCTCACGCCAAAGAACTGGCCCGGTGTATGCGGGAAGCGGGCTTGCTGTAGCGAGGATAGGGCTATGATTTGTGATAATCTTTCGGTAAACGCGTTGGGTCATTTGTGCATGGCAGGGCAAGACGTGACAAACCTTGCAAAACAATATCAAACGCCTCTTTACGTGATGGATGCGGACCGTATTCGGGATAATTGCCGCCGTTATCGGCAGGCCATGCAGCGCCATTTCGGTGATTCCGCCCGGGTGTTGTATGCCGGCAAAGCCGCGGCTTTTAAGCAAATGTACCGCATCATGGCGCAGGAAAATATGTGGATAGACGCCGTTTCTTCCGGCGAATTGTACACGGCGCAGCAAGCCGGATTCGATTTGCAAAACGCGGTGTTTCATGGCAATAATAAGACCGACAGTGAGATCGCGTTTGCCATTGAACACGGCGTGGGCCTGTTTGCGGCGGACAACACCGAGGAATTGCTGGCCATCGACCGCATTGCCGGCGAACATAACGTGCGCCAGCATATATTGATCCGGTTGACGCCGGGCATTGATACCCACACCTATGAAGCGGTGAATACCGGCAAGGTGGATTCCAAATTCGGCTTTGCCATTGAAACGGGGCAGGGGGAAGAGGCTTTTTGTTTGGCGGCTTCCTTACCCAATGTGGTCATTGACGGGTTCCATTGCCACGTGGGCTCTCAGGTTTTTGATTCGGATTCGTTTTTGAAAAGCGCGCGCATTATGCTGGCCTTTATGGCACATATTCGCGACGCCTACGGCTACACTGCCAACATTTTGGACCTTGGCGGTGGCTACGGCGCGCGTTATACAGAGCAGGATCCCCGCCTGAATTTGGACGCCAATATCGGCGCAGTGGCTCAATGCATCCGGCAGGCATGCAAAGCAAGTAATCTGCCTGTGCCGGCGGTGTTTTTGGAGCCCGGACGCAGTATTGTTGCCGACGCGGGGCTCACCCTTTACAGTGTTGGCACTGTGAAAACCATTCCTGGTTTTAAAAGCTATGTGGCCATAGACGGCGGAATGAATGATAATCCGCGTTACGCGCTGTATGGGGCCGAATACACGGTAGTTGCGGCGGCTAAAATGAATGAACCGTGCGGTTTTGCCTGTTCGCTTGTGGGCCGCTGTTGCGAAAGCGGCGACGTGATTCAGCCGGATGTTAAACTGCCTGCCGATTTGAAACGAGGCGATCTGATTGCCGTTTTGACCACCGGCGCTTATAATTTTTCCATGGCCTCTGCTTATAACCGTTTTACGCGGCCGGCTGTTGTTATGTTAGAGCAAGGAAAGCATTTTGTTGCTGTGCAGCGGGAAACCGTGGATGATTTGATTCGTTTAGATTTATAACTTGTTATTTCGAGGAGGATTTAACATTGAAACAGCATGATCTTGACACCATTTGCGTGCAGGGCGGGTATACGCCCGCTAATGGTGAAGCCAGACAGATACCCATTGTGCAAAGCACTACTTTTAAGTATGACACCAGTGAGGATATGGGCAAACTGTTTGATTTGGAAGCCAGCGGTTATTTTTATTCCCGTTTGCAAAACCCTACCTGTGACATGGTAGCGGCCAAGATTTGTGCGTTAGAAGGCGGCAGTGCCGCCATGCTAACTTCCTCTGGCCAGGCAGCTAATTTCTTTTCCGTGTTTAATATCGCTTCTGCCGGCGACCATATTGTGTCGTCAGCAACTATTTACGGCGGTACCTTTAATTTGTTTTCGGTTACTATGAAGCGCATGGGCATCGACTTTACTTTTGTGGCGCCCGACTGCAGTGAAGAAGAACTGAACGCCGCATTTAGGCCCAACACGAAAGCTGTGTTTGGCGAAACCATCGCTAACCCGGCTTTGAAGGTGCTGGATATTGAAGAATTTGCCGCCGCAGCCCACGCTCACGGGGTGCCGTTGATTGTTGACAACACCTTTGCCACGCCGGTTGGTTGTCGCCCGTTTGAATGGGGCGCCGACATTGTGACTCATTCCACCACGAAATATATGGACGGGCACGGTGCTTGCGTGGGCGGCTGTGTGGTAGACAGCGGCAAGTTTGACTGGACTCGCTATCCGGAACGCTTTCCCGGCTTGTGCACGCCGGATGAAAGCTATCACGGCATTACTTATACCGAACGGTTTGGACTTGGCGGGGCTTTTATTACAAAAGCAACGGCTCAATTGATGCGCGATTTTGGCTGCGTGCAGTCGCCGCAATCGGCCTTTATTTTGAACCTTGGGCTGGAAAGCCTGCACGTGCGCATGCGCAAGCATTGTGAAAACGGGTTGGCGGTCGCCTCTTTTCTGCAAAACCATCCTAAAATTGCTTATGTGAAATATGCCGATCTGCTGGGCGACCCGGATCATGCGCTGGCGGCCAAATATTTGCCCGGCGGCACTTGCGGCGTTGTGAGTTTTGGCGTGAAAGGCGGTCGCTCGGCGGCTGAAACCTTGATGAAACACCTGAAGCTGGCCGCCATTGAAACACACGTTGCCGACGCTCGCAGCTGCTGTTTGCATCCGGCCAGTTCTACCCACCGGCAGATGTCTGACGACGAGTTGATGGCTGCCGGCGTGCCGGCGGACCTGGTACGTCTTTCCTGCGGACTGGAAAACGCCGACGATCTGATCGCCGACCTGGAACAAGCTTTGCAGGCTATCTGACAAACTGATTTTCTCTGTTATTTTTTTACGAAAGGAGCGAATGAGATGCCCATTAAGATTCCCAACCGGCTGCCGGCTACCAAAGTGCTGGCTGATGAAAATATATTTGTTATGACCGAAACGCGGGCTGTTTCGCAGGATATACGTCCGCTGCAGATTTTGGTGCTGAATCTGATGCCTACCAAGATCGATACCGAAACGCAGCTTTCCCGCTTGCTGGGCAACACGCCGCTGCAGGTGGAACTGGAGTTGATCCACACCCGCACCCATGAATCAAAAAACACGGCGCGCGAGCATCTGATCGCTTTTTATAAAACCTTTGACCAGGTGTGCGACCGGTATTTTGACGGTATGATCATCACCGGTGCGCCGGTGGAGCATTTGGCTTTTGAGGAAGTGGAATATTGGGACGAACTGTGCGCCATTATGGAATGGTCAAAAACTCATGTGCACAGTACTTTTCACATTTGCTGGGGTGCGCAGGCCGGGCTGTATTACCATTTCGGCATTCAAAAAAAACCGCTGGAACACAAACTGTTTGGCGTGTTTCCGCATGTGGCCGATTATAAGCGTTCTATTTTGCTGCGGGGATTTGACGACGTGTTTATGGTGCCTCATTCCCGCCACACCACGGTGGACCGGGCGGATATTGAAGCGGTGCCCGGTCTTAAAATTCTTGCTTCTTCGCCGCAAGCCGGCGTTTACGCCGTTTCTACCGAAAACGGCAAGCAGATTTTTATTACCGGCCATTCGGAATATGACGGCAACACCTTAAAAAAGGAATATGAAAGAGACGTGGCCGCCGGAAAGCCTATTGACATACCGGTCAATTATTTCCCCGATAACGACCCCCTCAACGTTCCGACCGTTACCTGGCGTTCTCACGCAAATTTGCTGTATTCCAACTGGCTGAACTACTTTGTTTATCAAACAACGCCCTATAATCTGGATGATTTGCAAACTGCCACAAACTGAAAGGTTGTGAAAACTATGCGCATCGTCATTAAAGTCGGAACTTCCACGCTGGCGTACGAAACCGGCAACTTGAATATTCGCCGGGTAGAATCGCTGTGCCAGGTGCTCAGCGACTTGAAAAACGCCGGGCACGAAGTGATTTTGGTTTCTTCCGGCGCCATCGGCATGGGGCTGGGCAAACTGAGCATTGCCCGGCGCGATCCCAACGACGTGCCTACTAACCAGGCTGCCGCCGCCGTGGGCCAGTGTGAATTGATGTATACTTATGACCGGCTGTTTTCCCAATACAATCACACGGTGGCGCAAATACTGCTTACGGGGTCGGATATTCATGACGACACACGGCTCACCAATTTTCAAAACACCGTGAACAGGCTGTTGGAATTGCGTGCGTTGCCGATCATCAATGAAAACGATACCGTGGTTACGGACGAAATCGAAATAGGGGACAACGATACCCTTTCGGCTGTTGTAGCAACCTCTATGCATGCCGATTTACTGGTATTGCTCACAGATATTGACGGATTGTTTACCGCTGACCCGCACAACGATCCGAACGCGCAGTTGATCCCGTTGGTTAAAACCATTGACAGCACTGTGCTGGCGCTGGGCGGCGGCAGTGGGTCGCGCCTGGGCACCGGCGGAATGGCTACCAAACTCACGGCCGCCCAAACGGCGACCGGTGCAGGATGTGACGTTGTGATCGCCAACGGGCAGGATCCTGCCGTTTTGTATCGCATAGTGGCCGGCGAGGCCGTTGGCACCCGTTTTGTTGGCCGGAAAGGAAACGCCGTATGACAACGCAAGAGATTTTACAACGCGCCAAACAGGCACGACCGATCGTAGCCGGCCTTACCGATGCGTTGCGGCATGCGGGCTTGCTGGCTATGGCAGAAGCGTTGGATGGGGCGCGAAATTCGATTTTAGAAGCTAACCGGGCCGACGTTGCCGGGGCGCAAAACACCCTTTCGGCGGCTATGATCGACCGGCTCACGCTGACAGACGCTCGCATTGACGGCATGATCGAAAGCATTCGTGTGCTGGCCGAACAACCCGACCCGGTTGGACGTGTGCTGGCCGATTTTACCCGACCCAACGGTCTAAACATTCAAAAAATCAGTGTGCCGTTTGGCGTGATCGCCATCATTTATGAAAGTAGGCCCAATGTAACGGCCGACGCGGCTGCACTTGCCTTTGCCAGCGGCAATGCCTGCGTGCTGCGCTGCGGCAAGGAAGCCTGGCGGTCCGCCCGCGCCATTGTGGACGCGATGCAGTGCGGCTTGCGCCGGCTGAGTTTGCCGGAAGACGCTGTGCTGCTGATCGAGGATACTACACGCCAAAGCGCTGCGGAACTGATGCATGCAGAAGGGTTTGTTGATGTGCTGATCCCGCGCGGCGGTAAAACTTTGATCGACCGTTGCGTGCGGGAAGCCACCGTGCCATGCATTCAAACCGGCACCGGCATTTGCCACGTTTATGTTGACGGCGCGGCCGATCTTGCCATGGCCGTGCGCATTGTGGAAAACGCCAAAACAAGCCGCCCTTCCGTATGCAACGCGGCGGAAGTGTGCCTGGTTGACCGTGCGATTGCCGACCGATTTTTGCCTATGCTGTATACAGCGTTGGTGACCGATCGCGCCGGGCGCGGCTTGCCGCCGGTAGAACTGCGCCTCGATCCGGCCGCGGCGGTGTGCATTCAAGGTACGCCTGCCGGCGCAGCGGATTTTGACACCGAGTTTTTGGATTACATTTTGGCTGTTAAAGTGGTGGACGGGGTAGAAGAAGCCATTGCTCATATCAGCGCTCATTCCACCGGCCACAGCGACGCCATTGTAACGGCGGATGAAGCGACCGCCTGCCGGTTTGTGGCCGCGGTAGACAGCGCCGCCGTGTATGTAAATGCTTCCACCCGTTTTACCGACGGGGGTGAATTCGGTTTTGGCGGCGAAATGGGCATTGCCACCCAAAAACTCCACGCCCGCGGGCCGATCGGTTTGCCTGAACTGACAACTTACAAATATGTTATCACCGGGCAGGGGCAAATACGTTAGGAGATGTTGTTATGAAAACAACGTGTGGATTTATCGGTTGCGGGAATATGGGCGGCGCGTTGGCCCATGCGGTACGCACGGCTCACCCGGATTGCATGATTCTTTTGTTTGATACTGACAACGAAAAAGCAAAAACGCTGGCGAACACGATCTGCGGCGACGTCTGCGATCTGTCCGATTTGCTGGCGCGCTGTGATACCGTATTTTTGGGCGTTAAGCCACAGGTTTTGCCCGGCGTTTTGAAGCAGATAGGCCCCATGCTGGCCGCGCGGCAGGCGCCCTGCCTGCTGGTCAGCATGGCGGCGGGCGTGCCCATTGCTTCGGTTGCCGAAGGCGCCGGATATAAAGGACCGGTGATTCGCATTATGCCCAACACGCCGGTGCGATTGGGCGCCGGCTTGGTAGCGGCCGCCCGCAGCAAAGCGGTGAGTGACAACGATATGGCCCGGTTTATGGCGCTGCTTGCTGCCGCCGGCCGGGTAGAGGAAATCCAAGAAGAATTGATGGACGCCGTGTGCGCCCTCAGCGGTTCCGGCCCGGCTTTTGTGTATTGGTTTGCCGAATGTCTGGCCCGGGGCGGAACGGCCTGCGGCTTTACAGATGAACAAGCTGTAACTTATGCTGCCCAAACCATACTGGGCGCCGCCCGCATGATGCTGGAAACCGGCCAAACGCCCCAGGAACTGCGCAAAGCGGTGTGCAGTCCGGGCGGCACCACGTTGGCGGGTTTAACGGCCCTGCAAACGGAAGAATGGAGCCGAGCGGTGGAACAAGCCGTATTGCGCGCCAAACAGCGGGCAGGCGAATTGAGCGAAACAAAATAATATCTTTTAACAGGCAAAGAGTTGCGGCTCTTTGTCTGTTTTTTTATCGAAAAAATGTTCGCCGAAACACTATCTTTTATGCTTTGCTTGTGATATAATAAACTGAATTGCATTTGAGGAGGTGACGGGATGGATCATTTTGAGTTAACGGCGCCTTATCAGCCCACCGGCGACCAGCCGCAAGCCATTGAAGCGTTGGTGCGCGGCGTGCTGAACGGCCAAAAGGAGCAAACTTTGCTGGGTGTTACCGGATCCGGCAAAACCTTCACCATGGCCAACGTGATCGCCAGGGTGAACCGACCCACGCTGGTGCTGGCCCACAACAAAACGCTGGCGGCCCAATTATGCAGTGAGTTTAAAGAGTTTTTCCCCAATAACGCGGTGGAATATTTTGTTTCTTATTACGATTATTATCAGCCGGAAGCCTACATTCCCAATACCGATACTTACATAGAAAAAGATTCGGCTATCAACGATGAAATAGACAAATTGCGCCATTCAGCCACTTCTTCATTAAGCGAGCGGCGAGACGTGATCATCGTGGCCAGCGTTTCCTGTATTTATTCGCTGGGCGATCCCATTGATTATCGCAGCATGGTGATCTCACTGCGGCAGGGCATGGAAAAAAACCGGGACGAGCTGATACGCAAGCTCGTTTCGATCCAATATGAACGCAACGATATTGCCTTTACCCGCAACAAATTTCGGGTGAGAGGCGACGTGGTGGAAATATTTCCGGCCTATTCCGGCGATAAGGCTGTGCGGGTGGAATTTTTCGGGGATGAGATCGATCGTATTCGGGAGATCAACGCTCTTACCGGTGAAGTGCTGGCCGATTTGAGCCACGTTGCGATCTACCCGGCTTCCCACTATATTGTCGGTCCGGAAAAAATGGCCGTGGCGTTGGAAGAGATCCGCCGGGAAATGGAAGAACGGGTCGCCTATTTTCGCGCACACGATCAACTGATCGAAGCCCAGCGCATTCGGCAGCGCACCGAACACGATATTGAAATGCTGCGGGAGATCGGCGTTTGCAAAGGCATTGAAAACTATTCCCGTGTCATGTCCGGCCGGGCGCCGGGCAGCATGCCCTGCACGCTGCTGGACTATTTTCCCGATGATTATTTGCTTTTTGTGGACGAATCTCACGTTACACTGCCGCAAGTGCGAGGCATGTACGGCGGCGATTTTGCCCGCAAAAAGAATTTGGTGGACTACGGCTTTCGCCTGCCGTCTGCTTATGACAACCGGCCGCTTAACTTCGACGAGTTTTACGGACACGTGAATCAAGCCATCTTTGTTAGCGCTACGCCGGGGGATTTTGAACTGGCGCGCAGTCCCAAACCGGTGGAACAGATCATTCGCCCTACCGGTTTGCTGGATCCCGCTATTACCGTAAAGCCTACCGAAGGACAGATCGACGATCTATACGGCGAGATTCAACAGCGTATTGCCCGCAAGGAACGTGTGCTTGTGACGACGCTCACCAAGAAAATGGCCGAAGATCTGACCGAATATCTGGCCGGGTTGAAGGTAAAAGTGCGTTATATGCATCACGACGTGGACACGATGGAACGCATGGAGATCATTCGTGACCTGCGGCTGGGTGAATTTGACGTGCTGGTGGGTATCAATCTGCTGCGTGAGGGATTGGATATTCCCGAGGTTTCTTTGGTGGCGATTTTAGACGCGGACAAGGAAGGTTTTTTGCGCAGTGCCACGTCGCTTATCCAAACGGTAGGCCGTGCCGCCCGCAACGCGGACGGTCAGGTGATCATGTATGCGGATTTTGTTACGCCTTCTATGGAAACGGCCATTCGGGAAACCGACCGGCGCCGGTCCATTCAGCAGGCTTATAACACCGCTCATGGCATTGTGCCCAAAACCATTCACAAAGACGTGCATGAGATTTTGGAGATCTCCACCAAAACCAAGCGTTCGTCTGACGAACAATTTGCCCGGCTGCCCAAGCGGGAACGGGAAGAAATACTGGCAAGACTGGAAAAAGAAATGCGCGCGGCCGCCCGTATGCTGGAATTTGAGCAGGCCGCTTATCTGCGGGATCGCATAGCCAAACTAAAGGGTGAAAAACATGGCAAATGATAACATTGTGATAAAAGGCGCCCGTGAAAACAATCTGAAAAACATAGATCTGACCATTCCACGGGATAAATTGATCGTGTTCACGGGCGTTTCCGGTTCGGGCAAATCGTCTTTGGCCTTTGATACGCTGTATGCGGAAGGCCAGCGGCGATATATGGAATCTCTTTCTTCCTATGCCCGTCAGTTTTTAGGACAAATGGACAAGCCGGAGGTGGATAGTATCGACGGTCTTTCGCCGGCTATTTCCATCGACCAGAAAACCACTTCTAAAAACCCCCGTTCCACCGTTGGCACGGTAACGGAAATATATGACTATTTGCGTTTGCTGTATGCCCGCGTGGGCGTGCCCCATTGCCCGGTGTGCGGACGTGAGATCGCCCAGCAAACGGTGGATCAGATGGTGGACCAGATCATGCAGCTGCCGGCCGGCTCGCGCATTCAGATTTTGGCGCCGGTTGTGCGCGGCCGCAAAGGCGAACACAAAAAAGAATTGGAATCGGCCAAAAAAAGCGGTTATGCCCGGGTACGGGTAGACGGCGTAATGTACGATTTGGGCGAAGAGATCAAACTGGATAAAAACAAAAAACACGCTATTGAAATTGTAGTGGATCGTCTGGTCGTTAAGGAAGACGTGAAAAGCCGACTTTCCGATTCGGTAGAAACCGCTTTGGCGGCCGCCGACGGCCAACTGCTGATAGACGTGGTAGACACAAAGCAGGAAATGAGCTTTTGCCAGGATTACGCCTGCCCGGAACACGGTGTGAGCATTGATGAACTGGCTCCTCGCATGTTTTCGTTCAACAATCCCTTCGGTGCCTGTTCGCAATGCGACGGCTTGGGCATGTTTTTGAAGATCGATCCGGACGCGATTGTGCCCAACCGGCTGTTATCCATCAATCAAGGGGCTATTAAGGCCAGCGGCTGGACCATGAACGGCAGTTTTGGCACCATTGCCAGAATGTATTTTGAAGCCATTGCCAAGCGGTACAATTTTTCGCTGGATACGCCTTTTTATCAACTGCCGCAGGAGGCGGTGAACGCGCTGCTGTACGGCACGGGAGATGAAAAACTGACCCTGCGCCGGGAATTTATGGGCCGCACCACCGAAATGCAAGGCGCGTTTGAAGGCGTGATCCATAATCTGGAACGGCGGTATGAAGCCACCAACAGCAACTATTCCCGCGACGAAATTGAAGAATACATGGCCGAACAGCCTTGCCCCAAATGCCACGGGGCGCGGCTGAATGAAAAATCTTTGGCCGTTACGGTGGGGGACAAGAACATTTATGAAATGACCTGCATGCCGGTGGAAGAACTGCTTGCTTTTTTGCAGCAGATCACCTTAACGCCCATGCAGGAACTCATTGGCCGGCGGATCATCAAAGAGATCGTGGACAGGCTGGGTTTTTTGCAAAGCGTTGGGCTGGGCTATCTAACGCTGGCGCGTTCGTCCGGCACTTTATCCGGCGGCGAAAGCCAACGCATCCGCCTGGCGACACAGATCGGTTCGTCCTTAATGGGTGTGTTGTACATTTTGGATGAGCCCAGCATCGGCCTGCACAAGCGGGATAATGAAAAACTCATTGCCACCCTTAAGCGCCTGCGCGACCTGGGCAACACCCTGGTGGTGGTGGAACATGACGACGACACCATGCTGGCGGCCGATTATTTGGTGGATATCGGGCCGGGCGCTGGTGTGCACGGCGGTCAAGTGCTGTGCGCCGGCACGGTGCAAGATGTAATGAACTGCAAGCAGTCGGTCACAGGCGATTATTTGTCCGGGCGTAAAAAAATCCCGGTGCCCGCCAAACGCCGTGCCGGCAACGGCAAATGGCTGCAGGTGCGGGGCGCTGCCGAAAACAATCTGCGCCAGGTCGACGTGGATATCCCGTTGGGCACTTTTACCTGCGTTACGGGCGTTTCCGGCTCAGGCAAATCGTCGCTTGTAAACGAAGTGTTGTATAAAAACCTGGCCAACGCTTTGAACGGCGCCCGCCAAAAGGGCGGTCGGCATTCCGCCATACATGGGATGGAGCATTTGGACAAAGTGATCGATATCAACCAAGCGCCCATCGGCCGTACGCCCCGGTCTAACCCGGCCACGTATATCGGCGTGTTTAACGATATTCGGGATCTGTACGCCAGCACGCCGGACGCTAAAGCCCGCGGTTACGGACCGGGCCGGTTTTCCTTTAACGTAAAAGGCGGCCGGTGCGAGGCCTGCCAGGGCGACGGTATTATTAAAATCGAAATGCACTTTTTGCCCGACGTTTATGTGCCCTGCGACGTGTGCAAGGCCAAGCGGTACAACCGGGAAACGCTGGAAGTGCTGTATAAAGGCAAAAGCATTCACGACGTGCTGGAAATGACCGTGGAGGAAGCGTTGCAGTTTTTCAGCGGTATTCCGAAGATCAAACGCAAGCTGCAAGCGCTGTTTGACGTGGGAATGGGGTATATCAAAATCGGGCAGCCCGCTACCACGCTTTCAGGCGGCGAAGCCCAGCGTGTAAAGTTGGCCAGCGAATTGTGCAAAAACCCCACCGGCAAAACCATTTATATTCTGGACGAGCCTACCATCGGCTTGCACACGGCGGACGTGCACCAGTTGCTGAAAGTGTTGCACCGGTTAGTGGATGGGGGCAACACGGTACTGGTTATTGAACATAATTTAGACGTGATTAAAACCGCCGACCACGTGATCGATATGGGGCCGGAAGGCGGATCGGGCGGCGGCATGGTGGTTGTGACCGGTACGCCTGAAGAAGTGGCGGCCTGCAACAAATCCTACACAGGTCAGTTTTTGAAGCCCATGCTTAAATAATGGTTTTCATTCCCGCAACGGTGTGATATAATAACAGGAGTTACTATGTTTGGCTATATTAAAGTGGATAAACCGGACTTAAAAATACGGGAGTTTGACGCTTATAAGGCTGTTTATTGCACCGTGTGCCGTCAGCTGCGGCGGGATTACGGCCCGCTGGCGCGGTTCACCCTGAGTTATGATTACACCTTTTTTGCCATGCTGCGCCTGGCGGCGCTTGCCTGCCCGGTGCAGGTGGTGAAAGGGCGGTGCCCCTATAATCCGCTGGCCAAATGCCGTAATATCACTTGCCAAAATGAGGAACTGTCCTATGCGGCCGGTGTGGCCATGATCATGTTTTATTATAAACTGAGGGACACACTGCATGACGAAGGTTTTTGGAAGCGACTGCGGGCGCGGCTGATCCAGCCGTTTGCCGCCCGGTGGCACCGCAAAGCGGCCCGACGGTTTGCCGACGCCGAAGCCATTGTGGCCGGCTTTTGCCGCCAACAAGAGACCCTGGAAAAGCAGGGCGGGGAAGGGCTGGACCGTTACGCCCACCCCACTGCTGACGCACTGGCGCAATTGCTTTGTTGGCAGGCGCCGAATGAAGCCACCGGCCGTGTGCTGCAAACCGTGGGTTATCACGTTGGCAAATGGGTGTATTTGGCCGACGCGCTGGATGATTTTGCCACCGACGTGAAAAAAGGCCGTTTTAACCCTTTAGCAGCCCGCTTGGGGCCTCGGGTTTCGGCCGAAGAACTGGTTTCCTTTACCGTTACGCAAATGAATTATTGTATCGATCAGGCCTGTTTGGCTTTTGAATTGCTGCCAAAAGGCAATTTTAATTCGATTCTGGAAAATATTTTGTTTCAAGGGCTGCTTCAGCAGCAAAATGAGATCAGCAGGAGGGTAGTTGACCATGAATGATCCGTATGCCGTTTTAGGCGTCAGCCGGGACGCGACCGACGAGCAGATCAAATCTGCCTACCGGGAATTAGCTCGCAAATATCACCCCGACAATTATGCCGACAATCCGCTTTCCGATTTAGCGGCGGATAAGATGAAAGAGATCAATGAAGCGTATGACCAGATCGTTTCGTCCCGCGCGGCAGGTCAAAACCAGGCTAACTACGGCTCGGCCCAATACAGTTATGCCGCAAACGACGAATTTCCCGAGATCACGAGGCTGATCCAGGCTTCGCAATATGAACAGGCGCAGTTGATGTTGGACCAGGTGCCTATCAGCCAGCGCACCGCCCGGTGGTATTTTCTTTCGGGCAACGTGCAATACAGCCGCGGCTGGTATGACGACGCTTATTCCAATTATGCCACCGCCAGCCGCATGGACCCCGATAATGCGGAGTATCGCGGCGCAATGGAACACATGCGGCGCAAGGGTCGCAACGGTTATCGCACCCGCACCGGCAGCGGCAGGGTAAGTTCCTGCTCGACCTGCGACGTGTGCAGTTCGCTTTTGTGCGCCGATTGCTGCTGTGAATGCATGGGCGGCGATTTGATCCCCTGTTGTTAGGAGTATTTATGAAACGCAGTAAACAAATAGCCTTGTGCGGCATGCTCAGCGCCCTGGCGGTGGTTATCATGCTGTTGGCTTATTTCCCTTATATGACCTATTTACTGCCTGAGATCGCCGGCGCGGTGTTGGCGGTGATCCTGTTTGAGATCGACGGTAAGTGGGCCACCGGCGCTTACGTTGCCACGGCGCTGATCACCATTATGATGTGCGAAAAAGAGTCTGCCGTAATGTTTGTGGGCTTTTTCGGCTATTATCCCATCCTTAAATCTGTGTTGGAACGCTTTTCCTCCCGGGTGTTGGAATATGTGGTAAAATTTGTGCTGTTTAATGCGGCCGTGGTAGTTTCGTATATTTTTATCATTTACATTTTCGGCATTCCGCTGGAAGGAATGGAAAAACTGGGACGGTTCGCGTTGCCCATTTTATTCGCGGTGGCCAATTTCGCCTTTTTGGTTTATGACCGGGCGCTGACCATCTTGTATACCGATTACATGCGGCGGCTCCATCCCAAGGTGGAACGCTTGATGCGTTAGGAGGCGTGCCGTGAGTCGCATTCTTGTGGTGGGCGGCGGCGCCGCCGGACTGATGGCCGCCGGCACGGCTGTGCGCCGGGGCCATGCCGTAACCGTGCTGGAAAAGAATCAACGGCCGGCGCGTAAGGTCATGATCACCGGCAAAGGCCGGTGCAATCTGACAAACGCCTGCGAGCCGACTGACTTTTTGGAACACGTGGTTACCAACGCCCGCTTTTTAAATAGCGCCTTGCGCACCTTTACGCCGCAGGACGTAATGGATCTGTTTGAAAACACACTGGGCGTGCCGCTAAAAGTGGAACGTGGCAACCGGGTGTTTCCGGTTTCAGACAAAGCGGTGGACGTTGTGGATGCCCTTGTGCGCTATGCATCCGGAGCCGACGTGCGGTGCAGCACCACTGTTGCTTCGCTGCAGGTGGAAGCCGACCGGGTGAAAGGCGTTGTGCTGGCTAACGGCACGCAGTTGCCGGCTGACGCGGTGATATTGGCTACGGGCGGCTTATCCTATCCCGCTACCGGCTCTACCGGCGACGGCTACGGCTGGGCCGAAAAGGCGGGGTTGACCGTGCGTACGACCGGCCCTTCGCTGGTTTCCGTTGTTTCTGACGATCCTGTTTGCCGCGATTTGATGGGCTTAAGTCTGAAAAATGTGACCCTGCGCGTGGAAGAAACGGCGAGCGGCCGGTGCGTGTATTCGGATTTGGGCGAAATGCTGTTTACCCATTTCGGCTTGTCCGGTCCGTTGGTGCTCAGCGCTTCCTGCTGTTTGCGGCAATGGCCCAAAGGCGGATACCGTGCGGTGATCGATTTAAAGCCCGGTCTGACCGACCGGCAGTTGGACGAGCGCTTGCTTCGGGATTTTTTGCAAAACCCCCGGGTGGCTTTTCACAACGCGCTGGGGCGGCTTTTGCCCCGCAAACTGATTCCCGTTGCGGTAAAACGCTCCGGCATTGATCCCGACCGGCCGGCCGGTCAGATAAGCCGCCAACAGCGGCAAAGCCTTGTTGGCTTGCTAAAGGGTTTTTCGGTGCCCCTTACCGGCTTGCGGCCGGTGGAAGAAGCCGTTGTGACCTACGGCGGAGTTGACGTGAAGGAAATGGATCCCAAAACCATGCAATGCAAAAAGGTGAAGGGTTTGTATATTGTGGGCGAACTGCTGGATGTTGACGCTGTGACCGGCGGTTTCAATTTGCAGATCGCCTGGTCCACCGGCCATGCGGCCGGTATGGCGGTGGAATAAAAGGAGGCGTTTTTAATGACGATCAACGTTGCGATAGACGGCCCTTCCGGCGCCGGCAAAAGCACCATTGCGCGGGCGGTCGCCAAGCAGCTGGGTTATGTGTACGTCGACACCGGCGCGTTATATCGCACGGTGGGCTGGGCGGCTATCAGCCGCGGTTTGGCCGCCGATGACGAAGCGGCGGTTTCTGCTTTGCTTCCTGCCATTCAGGTAGACCTTACCTACAAAAACGGGGAACAGGTGGTGCTGTTGGACGGGCAGGACGTGAGCCGGGAGATCCGGCTGCCGGAATCTTCCATGGCGGCTTCGGCCGTTTCGGCTTTGCCGCCGGTGCGGGCGTTTTTGCTGGACACCCAACGCTCTCTTGCGGCCAAACACAACGTTTTGATGGATGGACGCGATATTGGCACCGTTGTGCTGCCGAATGCGCAAGTAAAGATTTTTTTGACCGCTTCGCCGGAGATCCGCGCACGCAGGCGGTATGATGAATTGGTTGCAAAAGGGGTCGAATGCGACTATGAAACCGTTCTGGCCGAACTGAAGCAACGGGATTATAACGATTCCCATCGCCCGATCGCGCCGCTTAAACCGGCTCCGGATTCCCATATGCTGGATACGTCTGACATGACCCTGCAAGAGGCGATAGACGCGGTGTGCCGTTTGGTGAGCCGCGCCGTGGATTAAGGAGAATGAATAGTGGGATATAGAATTTTGTATGCGATCGCCTGGCCGATCATTCATTTGCTGTTTCCGTTCCGGGTGATCGGTCGTGAAAAGCTTTCCACCCAAAAAGGCGGCTTTGTGATTTGTGCCAATCATATTTCTCTCATGGACCCGGTGCTGATTATTTATACCATCAAACGCAAGCGTATGGTGCGTTTTATGGCCAAGCAGGAAGTGTTTAAAAACTGGTTTGTATCATGGTTTTTGCGCACAGGCGGCGCTTTTCCCGTCAGCCGTGGCGCCGGCGCAACCGGCGGTGTGAAGCAAGCCGAAAACGTGCTGGCAAACGACCAGATATTGGGCATTTTCCCGGAAGGTACGCGGTCTAAAACCGGGCAACTGCTAAAGGCAAAGCCCGGCGCCGCCATGCTGGTGAGCCAATTTGATACTTTTGTGCAACCCATTGTTTTGGTGTGCAAAGACCAAAAAGTGCGGCCGTTCCGCCGGACCGATTTGATTATTTGCGACCCCATGCGCCTGCCCCGGCAGGAAGAGGGCGTTTCGCAACGGGATTATTTGCGCCTTTGCACCGACGCCATTATGCAGCCAATAGCTGCGGAACTTGCCAAACGCGGCGTGCCGGCAGGGGAGAAGGAACAGTGATCCGCGTTGCCCAAACCGCCGGCTTTTGCTTTGGCGTAGACCGGGCGGTGCGCATGGTGGAAGACCTGCTGCAGCAAGGCCGCGCCGTCGCCACCTTGGGACCTATTATTCACAATCGACAAGTGACCGATGACTTGGCCCGCCGTGGCGTTACTATTGTGGAACGACCGGAAGATACGCCCGACGGCGCCGTGCTGGTAATACGCTCTCACGGAGTGGAAGCAGGCGTTTTGCAGCGTGTTAAGGCGTTAAACCTTGCGTATGCCGACGCTACATGTCCTTTTGTGGCGAAGATCCATCGCATTGTTGCGCAGGCCGCAGTTGATGATGCAACAGTTCTGATCGCAGGCGATCCCGACCACCCGGAAGTGAAAGGTATTTGCAGTTTCGCGGGCGCACAAGTGTTTTGTTACAGAGACGATGAGGCACTGCAAGATTTGCTGCAACAACACGAAAATTGGCGCATTTTGCCCCTTGTTTGTGTGTGCCAGACCACTTTTGACAAAAAAATGTGGGAAAAATGTGAAAAAATTCTGAAAAAGGTATGTACAAACGCCGTTTTTTTTGATACAATATGTGAAGCTACATCAAAACGACAAAATGAGGCAGAAGCGCTTGCGAAAGAAAGCGACCTGATGGTTGTTGTAGGCGGCCGACATAGTTCCAACACGGCCAAGCTGGTTGCTATTTGCAGTCGTAGCTGTGCCACACTGCACATTGAAACAGCAGCAGAGCTTGTGCGCGAACAAATTTTGCCTTTTCGTCGAATTGGTGTTACCGCCGGTGCTTCAACACCGTCCGGTATAATAAAGGAGGTTCAACACACCATGACTGAAATTATCGACAATGTCGAAAACACCGAAGAAATCACTTCGGCGCAAGAAGAGCAGGTAGTTCCTGCAACCACAGAAAGCGAGGTGGCACAGGATACGCCTGTGACCGCTGAGAACGACTCTCAGCCGGTCCAAGAGGAATCGACCGTTGTCGAGCCTATTGAACCGCCTGTGCCTGAAAAATCCTTTGACGAAATGACCGATATGGAAGCGTTTGAATATTCGCTGAATCATATGAATTCCGATCAGCGCGTTAAAGGCATTGTGTTGGCGCTCACGCCTACCGAGATCCAAGTAGACATCGGCCGCAAACATGCCGGCTTTGTACCGATGGATGAATATTCCTACGATCCCGATGCCGACGCTTCCAAAGAAGTGAAAGTGGGCGACGTGCTGGATCTGATCGTGATGCGTACCAACGACCAGGAAGGCACTGTAATGCTTTCTAAAAAGCGGTTTGATTCCACCCGTATTTGGGACGATCTGCAGGCCGCGCAAGAAAACGAAACCGTGCTGGAAGGTAAAGTTGCCCAAGTGATCAAGGGCGGCTTGCTGGTTATGTGCAAAGGCATTCGGGTTTTTGTTCCCGCTTCGCAAGCTACCGCTTCGCGCGGTGAACCGCTGGAAGATCTGGTTGACACCACTGTGAAATTCCGCATTCTGGAAGTCAATCGTGCCCGTCGGCGTGCAGTAGGTTCCATCCGTTCTGTCCTGCGTGACCAGCGCAAAGAACAGGAAGCGGCCTTCTGGGCTTCTATTGAAGAAGGCAAGGTTTACACCGGCAAGGTAAAATCCCTTACCTCTTACGGCGCTTTTGTTGACCTGGGCGGCGTAGACGGTATGGTGCATATTTCCGAACTGTCCTGGAAGCGCATCAAGAATCCGTCTGAAGTCGTGAACGTCGGCGACGTGGTGGAAGTGTACGTGAAATCTTTTGACGCTGAAAAGAAAAAGGTTTCGCTGGGCTACAAAAAGGCTGAAGATAATCCCTGGGCCATCTTCCTGCGGGATTATCATGTGGACGACGTTGTGCCTGTTACCATTGTGAGCATGACTGCTTACGGCGCGTTTGCCAACATTATAGATGGCGTTGACGGCTTGATCCATATTTCGCAAATCGCCCATGCGCGCATTGCCAAGCCCCAGGACGTGCTTTCGGTCGGCCAGAAGGTTGATGCGAAGATCATTCAAATCGACGAAGATAAAAAGCGCATCAGCCTTTCCATTCGTGCGTTGTTAGACCCCGAAGTGGAAGAAGCGGCGCAAGAAGCTGCTGAAAAACCCGCCGAAGACACCGCCCCGGCTGAAGAGGTTGTGGAAGCGCCTGCCCAGAAAGCCGCTCCGGCTGAGGAACCCGCCGAAGAGCCCGCTCAAGAAGTTGCTCCGGTTGAAGAGCCTGCTGAAGAGCCTGCTGAAGCGCCCGCCGAAGAAGCCGCCAAAGAAACTGACGCTGAATAAGACTTCGCAATCTGTTATGAATCACACAAACCCGGTTATACAGTTGTATTTCCGGGTTTGTTCTTTAAGGAATGGTTTTGCATGATAAAACATCTTTTTAAAACCGCTCTTTCTCTGTTTGGCAAACTGTTGATCGCTAAGTTTTTCGCCTTTGTGCTGAGCCTTACGCTTCTTATGGCGCTTAGTGGGCTGATCGGTTCCATTTTAACGCAGTTTTGCGCTTTTATGCTGGTGGTAGTGTTGTTATACTCGTCCGCCTGGGAAATCGGGGATAAGGACGCAAACATGGCTTCTATCGGCCGCCTGAAACG
>CADBNN010000112.1 GCA_902796075.1 Oscillospiraceae bacterium
CCGGCGTAACCGCCGGTTCTCACCGCTCCGATGCCTCGGCTTTCCCCAAAAGGCTTGCGCCTTTCGGGGACCCCGATTTTCGGTCGAAATGACACTCCTGTAATCTGTCATCCCGAGCGAAGCCGAGGGATCTCTTGTTATCTTATTTCAACAACCCTCCCGTCGCGGCTCACGCCGCGCCACCCTCCCTTACACAGGGAGGGCGATCCGCAAGCCCGTTACAAGCTGTACGCCTCCCCTGTGCAAGGGGAGGTGGGTTGGGGGCGCCAGTCCCCAAACCGGAGGGGTTGTTTGAACAGAGATTTCTCCACTCCTGCGCCTCGGCAATCTCCGCTCATCGCCCCGGCGTTGCCGCCGGTTCTCACCGCTCCGATGCCTCGGCTCTTCCCCAAAAGGCTGGCGCCTTTCGGGGACCCCGATTTTCGGTCGAAATGACAAAGTTTTCGGTCTGTCATCCCGAGCGGAGCCGAGGGATCTCGTGCTATCTTCTTTTCACAACCCTCCCGTCGCGGCTGCGCCCCGTTCACCGCGTCGGAAAATCATATTGCACCGTGTGCCAGGTGGGAGGCACCAGTTGCCCGGTGCGCGGATCCCGCTGGGTGTACCGCACAAAGCAACTGATACCGGACACATCCGGCAATTTTTGTGCTATCTCTACGCAATACAGCTTGCTTGTTTGAATAGAATTATCATTTCTACGATCGCGCACCATCATTTCGGCCTGCAGCCGACCGTCTGCCACATATAAATCGCTGACGTATACACATTCATTCGTGTTGACCCACGGCCGCTTAAATACCATGAGCGCATTGCCTTCGTCAAAATAAGAAGCGGGATACCGTTGCAGCATATTCTGCTTTATCGTTTCCAGTTGCGCCAGTAAAGATTCCTTCGGCGTTTGTGTATGCACTTGCAGTGAATCGGCAAAAGTCTGCCACTGAGTAAACGTATTGCACAGCACCGCGTATTCCACAAAAATGTGCCAATCCTCTTCGCCGGTGTCGGCCAAATGAATATAGTAGCGCCACGCCTGATCATCCACGGGAGCGTTATCCTGTGTAGCCCAGCGAGAGCCGTCCCAGGTGCGATACGTTACAGCGGTTTTTTCCGTTTGAAAAAATCGCAGCGTCCCCACCGCTTTTTGCAGCACGCACAGGGCGTCGGCGGCGTTGGGGTCGCCCTTGCCGGTCACGTCGGCGGCCTGCAAGGCGGCGCCGGACAGTTTAGGCTTGCCCACCGCTTGGCGCAAGATCAGCAGCGCGTCTTTGGCGCTGATTTGCCCGTCGGCATCCACGTCGCCGGGGGTAACCGTCCGGGCGGCGGCAGGCAGGGCGGCGCACCACAGCAGGCACAGCGCCGCCAGCAAACACAACAGTTTTTTCATGGCTTCAGGCTCCCTTCTCTCGGTTGGCCGGGACGTTCTATTGTTATTATAGCCTGTCATTCCCGGCGTGTCAACTTATGCCTCACCTATTAAACGAACGAAACGGCAAAAATACTCACCTGTTTTGCAAATTTTTTAAAAAATTTTTTAACACAAAAAAAGCAGGGCGACATGCGACCTGCTTTTTGCTTTTTGCTTTTTGCTTTATTTTTGTTTTTGTAAGTATTTTTGCCGGGTGGCCATGCCGCCCCGGATGTGCCGCTGGGCTTTGTTGTGTTCCAGCACCTGTTTTACCCGGCGGTACAAACCCGGGTCCACGGTGCGCAGGCGCTGGGATACGTCTTTATGCACGGTGGATTTGGAAATGCCGAAGCTTTTGGCCGCGTCCCGCACGGTGGAGCCGTGTTCGGCAATATATTCCCCCAGCAAGACCGTGCGCCTGTCAAGCGTTCTCATAGCCACACCCTTTTTTTGCGTATTTCACTGCCACTATATGCGCCGCCGGGGCAAAATATGAACGGCTTCGCTCTTGCAAAAAAAGGCGAATTATGGTATACTGTCTATAACTATGCACGCAGTCCCCGCGACTGCGGCAATTTGCGGGAGAGTGATGAACGTGCCGGTGCGCAAAGATCATCGCAAAAGTTTTGTGTTTGCTACCAGCCTGCTGATCATTGCCGCCCTTACCGGGGCGTACGCTTACGTGTGGCTGGCCGAATATAACGACGTGATCATGAAACACTTTATGAGCAAGGGCAACTGGCTGATCGTGTTTTTATACGTGGTGCTGCAGCTGCTGCTGGCCCGCATTTACGGCGGCTACCGGGTGGGCCATTTGCGCATGGGCAACGTGATCTATTCTTCGCTGCTGTGCACGCTGTTTGTGAACGTGCTCACTTATTTTCAGGTTTCGCTTATCGGGCGCATGCTCATGCCGGTGCTGCCCATGGTGTGGCTCACCCTGGCCCAGGCCGCGGTGATCGTCCTGTGGGCGTGGCTGGCCAACTGGGGCTACACCCATTTGTATCCCCCCCGGCGGCTGCTGATGGTTTACGGCAGCCAGCAGGTGCAGGCCCTTTCCCACAAAATGGGGGCCCGGCGGGAAAAATACGTGATAGCCGACACGGTGAACGTGCACGTGGGCGTGGAAGCCATTTGCCGCCGCCTGCAGGATTTTGACGGCGTGATTTTGTGCGACGTGAAATCCGAACAGCGCAACCAACTGTTAAAATATTGCTACGGCCACAGCGTGCGGGCCTATATCACCCCCAAAATTTCGGACGTGATCCTCAGGGGATCCCAAAACGTGGATCTGTTTGACACGCCTCTGTTTTTGTGCCCCAACACCGGCCTTACCCCCGAACAGGCGGTGGTGAAGCGGGCGTTCGATCTGGTGGTGGCCGGGCTGATGACCCTGCTGGCCAGCCCCCTGATGCTGTTGACCGCCCTGGCCGTGAAACTGCAGGACGGCGGCCCGGTGCTGTATCGCCAGGCCCGCTGCACCCTGAACGGCAAGGTGTTTAACGTGCTTAAATTCCGCAGCATGATCGTGAACGCCGAAAAGGACGGCAAGTCTCACCCGGCGGTGGACGGCGATCCCCGCATCACCCCCGTGGGCCGCATCATCCGCAAAACCCGCATTGACGAACTGCCCCAACTGTTTAACGTGTTAAAGGGCGATATGAGCGTGGTGGGGCCCCGGCCCGAGCGGGTGGAACACGTGCGGGACTATTCGGCCGATATTCCGGAATTCACCTTTCGGCTGAAGGTGAAGGCGGGGCTTACGGGCTACGCCCAGATCTACGGCAAATACAACACGTCGGCTTACGATAAACTGAAGCTGGACCTGATGTATATGGAACGGTATTCCCTGCTGCTGGATATGAAACTGCTGCTGATGACGGTGAAGATCCTGTTTATGGGCGAAAGCACCCAGGGCTTTGCCAAACAGCCTACCCTGCAGGACGAAGAGGGCGACACCCCATGAAGCGGGCGGCGTGTTTGCTGGTGTGCGCCGCGCTGCTGCTGGGCGGGCTGACCGCCTGCGCCGACGCCGAACGCCAGCTGGCCATGGGCGACGCCGACGGCAACGCCCGGGTGAACGCCGCCGACGCGCTGGTGGTGTTAAAAACCGCCGTGGGCCGGCACACGCTCAACCTGTTTGAAGCCGAAGCCGCCGACGTGAACGAAGACGCCGCCATTGACGCGCTGGACGCGCTGTATATTTTGCAATACGGCGTGGGCAAGCTGACCTGCTTTGCCCAAACGGTGGCTTTTGCCCTGCCCGCCGCCGCCGACCTGGCCGACCGGCCCGCCCGGATAGACGACCCGCTGCTGATGTATAACGGCCGGCGGGTGCTGGACCGGCAAGACTGGGAAAGCCAACAATACTACCGGCGGCTGATGCTGCAGCATTATATTTACGGCCGCATGCCCCAACAACGGGCCTATACCGCCGCCGGCTGGCAAACCACGCCCCTGCCGGAAAGCGGGGCCACCATGCTGCAAACCACCCTGACCTTCGGTCGGTCGCACTGCACGGTGCGGCTGTGCGTGCCGGCAGGCGAAGGGCCTTTTCCGCTGATTATGAAACTGGATTATTTAAGCGACCGGCAGTACCGCTCACCGCTGGAAGACGAACTGCTTTCGGCGGGGCGTTACGCCTTTGCGGTGGTGGGCCGCCAGCTGACCGCGCCCGACACGGCCGCCGACCGGAACGATCCCACCCTGGCCGCTTATGCCGCAGGCGACACCGGCGCCCTGGCTTTGTGGGCCCATGCCTGCACCCTGGCGCTGGATGAGATTTTGACTCTGGGCCTGATCGACCCCGACCGGGTGTGCTTGACCGGCCATTCCCGCGACGGCAAGGCCGTGCTGTTGGCCGCCGCCTTTGACACGCGCTTTGCCGCGGTGGCGCCCAACGCTTCCGGGGTGGGCGGCGCCGGTTCGCTGCGGGTGCCCCGGGCAGGTAGCGAGCCCCTGGCCCATTTGGTGCAAAACTTTCCCCACTGGTTTGCGGGGGAACTGGCTTCGTTTGCCGACTGCCCCCAAAAACTGCCGGTAGACGGTATCGATCTGCAATGCCTCATCGCCCCCCGGGCCATTTTGCGCACCGAAGCCCGCAATGACGCCTGGTCTGACCCCGCAGGCACCGCCGCCAACCGGCAGGCGATGGACGCGGTTTACGCCTTTTTGGGCGCCCCGGCCCAACGGAACACGCTGGTAACGCGCCCCGGCGAGCACGGTATGGAACGGGCCGACTGGCAGGCGGTGGTGGATTTTTGCGACCGGGTGTTTGCCTGATTCGCGCCGGTTTGCCGACCAAGGCTTGACTTTTTCGACTTTATTTGCTATTATATGTGGGAATGCGCCGTTGGTTTGAAACGGCCCGCTTTCAGTTTATAAAAAAGGAAGGTATCGGCTTTGAACACAGCCATTATTCTTTCGGGCGGCGTGGGCACCCGCATGGGCGCCGACCGGCCCAAGCAATACCTGATGGTGCAGGGCAAACCCGTGATCGCCTATTGCCTGAACATTTTTCAGCGCCATCCACAGATCGACCACATTGTGATCGTGGCGGCGGAAGAATGGCAGCCGCGCATTACCGAATGGATGGCCGCGGAAGGCATTACCAAGTTTTTTGCCTTTGCCCCCGCCGGCCGCACCCGCCAGCATTCCATTTATAACGGCCTTAAGGCCGCCCGGGGCTGCACCGAAGACGACGGTGTGGTGATCATTCACGACGCCGCCCGCCCCCTCACGTCCGATCAGATCATCAGCGACTGCCTGCAGGGCGCCCATGAAGACGGCGGCGCCATGCCGGTGATCACGGTGAAAGACACCACCTATTACAGCAAAGACGGCCGGCAGATCGATCAACTGCTGGACCGCAGCTGTTTATACGCCGGGCAGGCGCCGGAAGCCTTCCGCTTCGGGCCCTATCTGGCCATTCACGACGCGGCGGACGATGAAGAGATCGCCGCCACCGCCGGCACCAGCCAAATCGCCTATAAACACGGCATCACCGTGCGGCTGGTGAAGGGCAGTGAACGCAATTTGAAAATCACCACGGTGGAAGACCTGAACACTTTTGAAGTGATACTGGCCGAAGCCAAGAAAGGGGAACAATAACATGGCAACCATGAAAGCAAACGTATTACACGGCGTGGCCGATCTGCGGTATGAAGACGTGCCCATGCCCGAACTCAAACCCGGCCAGGTGCTGGTGAAGGTGCGGGCCTGCGGCATTTGCGGTTCGGACATTCCCCGTGTGTTTGTAAACGGCACCTACCATTTCCCCACCATTCCCGGCCACGAATTTGCCGGCGAAGTGGTGGACGCGTACGACCAGCAGAACAAAGCCCTCATCGGCACCCGGGCGGCGATCTTCCCGCTGATCCCCTGCATGGAATGCGTGAACTGCAAGCTGGGCGTGTATGAATGCTGCAAGCATTACGATTATCTGGGCTCCCGCAGCGACGGCGCCTTTGCCCAATATGTGGCCGCCCCCGTGTGGAACCTGGCCCCCATTCCCGACAACGTGAGTTTTGAACAGGCCGCCATGTGCGAGCCCATTTCGGTGGGCCTGCACGCGCTGCGCAAAACCCAGGTGAAGCTGGGCGACAACGTGGTCATCTTCGGGCCGGGCACCATCGGCACCCTCATCGCCCAATGGGCGCGGGCCTGGGGCGCCACCAAAGTGATGCTGGTGGGCAATTCTTCCAGCAATTTTGACGCCCCGCGGGCGCTGGGCTTCGATTTGCTGTGCAACAGCGACGAACAGGATCCCATTGAATGGGTGAACGCCAATACCGACGGCAACGGCGCCGACATCGCCATTGAAGCGGTGGGCACCGCCGGCACCTTCTGTTCCTGCCTGCTGGCGGCCCGCTCGGGCGGCACCGTGCTGGCGGTGGGCAACCCCCACGGCGATTATTTGCTGCCCCGGGATACCTACTGGCAGATCCTGCGCAAGCAGTTGACGGTACACGGCACCTGGAATTCCGGTTTTGATCAGTCGGACAAAAACGACTGGAAAACCGCCATCGCCGCCATGAGCGCCGGCCAGATCCACCCCGAAAAGCTCATCACCCATCGCTTCGGTCTGCAAGACCTGGCCAAAGGGTTAGAGATCATGCGCACCGCCAGCGAGCCCTATTGCAAAGTTATGATCGTAATGGAATAGGAGAAATAGTATGGGTAAAATTTCCGCATCCCTCATGTGCGCCGACCTGCTGAATCTGGAACGGGACATCACCCGGCTGGAAGGGTTGGGCGTAGAGTATCTGCACCTGGATTTTATGGACGGCCAGTTTGTTTCCAACATCACCTTCGGCACCGGCTTTGTGCGGGCCTGCCGCCGGGCGGTGAAAACCATGGCGCTGGACATTCACATTATGGGTTTTGTGCCCGAACAGTATTTTGAAAAAATGGAGATCGGCCCCGGCGATCTGGTTTCGTTCCATTACGAAGCCTGCGAAAATCAGCACGAGGTCATTCGCCTGATCCGGGAACGGGGGGCTTCCCCCCTGCTGGCCATCAGCCCCGATACGCCCGTGGACGTGCTGCGGGAATTTGCAGACGAGATAGACGGTGTGCTGATCATGACCGTGTATCCCGGCGATTCCGGCCGGCCCCTGGTGCCCGGCAGTTTTGAAAAATTGGCCGCCACCCGCGCCTTGCTGGACGAATGCGGCTATCCCGAAAAACCCGTGGAGGTGGACGGCTGCGTGAGTTGGGTGAACACCCCCCACATGCGGGACGCCGGCACCGAACTGTACGTGGTGGGCTCTTCTTCCGTGTTTGAAAAGGGCTCCACCTACGAAGAAACCGTGCCCCGGTTCCGGGCCATCATCGGCTAATCAATATTCCCGAAAACGTCAATCGTACTGCGGCGCGCCGCGCCCACCGTTGGCGTTTTCTGCTTTTGGAGGAAGATCGTTTTGGAATACCAACTGACCATGACCGAATGCGTTGTAAACGGCACCGGCCTTACCCTGGCGGTGACCGGCAGCATTGCCGACCCGGCCCTTTCCGCCGACCGGCTGCCCCGGCCCAAAATCGTGCTGTATTTCAGCAACGGGGAAGAAAACCGCCGCCTGCCGCTGGTGCTGCAAAACGTAAGCTATATTCAAAACCGCTGCGTGTTTGACGGACGCTACACCTACAAACTGCCCTATATTTACTGGACCACCCGGGGCAAGCGGCTGCCCGGCACACTCACCCTGCACCTGAGTTACGGCACCGACTATGTGGAAAACGCCGCCTTTGCCCTGGCGCCCGACGCCCTGCTGCCGGACGGGCTCCGGTATGAAGTGACCGCCGGCGACAGCGTGATTTATCTCACCGCCCTTAAAACCCCCGCCTGGCGGGTGTGGGCCGGCCGGTGCGTTGCGCCCTTTCGCTTTTTGTTTTACACGGCGAACGGCCTGCTGGCGTTTTGCCTTACGCCCTGGTTTTTGCTGGAAGCCCTGCTGGCCTTTGTGCACATCGGCCGGTGGGACCCGCGGGTGAAAAGCCATAATCCGCTGCGCCGGGTGCTGGGCCACGTAAACGCCCGCTTTTCCCGGCTGGCCCGGTATAAGCCCACCCTGTCCAAGTTGTATAAAGGCGGCATGATCTGCCTATACCGGCTGTTTTGCCTGCTGCCGGTGCAAAAAAACCGGGTCACCTTTATTTCCATGCGGCGCAACGACCTTTCGGGCAATTTTCAGTTTGTGTATGAACAAATGAAAGACCGCGCCGACCTGAAGCTGCGCTTTATTTTGTCTTACCGGGCCACCGCCGCCCTGCCCCCGCTGGTGCTGTGGCGGTTTTGCTACGCCTGCGCCGTGAGCAAAGTGGTGGTGCTGGACGAATTTACCCCCCTCATCCACGCCCTGAATCTGCGCCCCCAAACCAAACTCATCCAGTTGTGGCACGCCTGCGGCGCCTTTAAAACCTTTGGCTTTACCCGCCTGGGCAAGCCGGCCGGCTCGCCCCAGCCCACCCGCATGCACCGCAATTATGATTACGTCACCGTCAGTTCCACCTTTTGCAAGCGGTGCCATTCCGAAGGCTTCGGCATTGCGGACGAAAAAGTGGTGCCCACCGGCATTGCCCGCACCGACGTGTTTTTTAACGGCGATTACGCCCGCCGCACCCGTCAGGGGCTGTTTGCCCGCTTTCCGCAGCTGCAGGGCAAAAAAGTGGTGCTGTTTGCCCCCACCTTCCGCGGCACGGTGAAAGAAACCGCCTATTACCCCATGCACATGCTGGACCTGGAAGCCCTGTGCGCCGCCCTGGGCGACGATTACGCCGTGGTGGTGAAGCACCATCCCTTTGTGAGCGAGCGCCAGCCCATCCCCGCCGCTTATGCCCACCGCATTGTGGACTGTTCGGACGATACGGAACTCAACGACCTGCTGTTTATCACCGACGTGGTGATCACCGACTATTCCTCGCTGATCTTTGAAGCGGCCCTGCTGAAGATCCCCATGCTGTTTTACGTGTTCGATCTGCAGGAATACATTCGGGAACGGGATTTTTATTTCGATCTGCAGCTGGAAAGCCCCGGCAAGCTGGTGTATACCCAGCAGCAGCTCACCGACGCGCTGCTGCGTGAAGATTACGAAACCGACCGGATGGAAGCCTTTACCCGCAAATTCTTTGACCATTTAGACGGCCGGTCGACCGAACGCATTGTGGCGCTCATCGACCGGGCTTTGGGCGAATAAGCCCGGGAGAAACCTATGGGACTGCGTGAATTGTGCCCGCCGGGGCTGTTTCCCCGGCTGCAGCGGCTGGCCGCCTGGCGCGACGTGACCGCCTTTGACCGCTTGCAAAAGCAACTGGCTCCCGACCCCAACGGGGTGGTGCTGGTGTGCCCTTCGCGGGAGAGTCTTTCGGGCAACTGCGAATATATTGCCCGGGCGCTGGCCGGCACCGAATTTCATGTGCACACCGTGCTGGAAGGAGACGGCGCCTCCCGCCGGGATATTCTGCGGCTGATAGCCGGCTGTCGCTTCACGGTGGTGGACGATTACTGCAAAATGCTGTATCCCCTGCGCTTCATCGGCGGGCGGCGGCTGATGCAGGTGTGGCATTCCACCGGGGCTTTTAAGCGCATGGGCTTTGCCCGCATGGGCCGCCCGGGCAGCACGGTGGCCACTTCCCTGACCCACCGCAATTATACCGACGTGATCGTGAGCGCCCCCGGCGTGGTGGAAAATTTTTGCGAAGCCTTCGGCCTGCCCGCCGACCGGATACGCCCCATCGGCGTGCCCCGCACCGATCTGTTTTTTGACGCCGCCGCCAAGGCCGTGCTAACGGCGGAATTCTACCGGCGCCATGAGGAACTGAAAGGCAAAAAACTGGTGCTGTTCGCCCCCACCTTCCGGGGCGAAACACGGGCCGACGCCTATTATCCCGACGCGTTTTTTGACCCCGCCGCCTTTGTGGACGCCCTGCCGGAAGACTACGTGCTGGGGCTCAAACTCCATCCCTTTATCCGCCGGCCCATGCCGGTGCCGGACCGGGTGGCCCACCGGGTGATCGACCTTTCGGCCGAACGGGAGATCAATCCTCTGCTGCTGGTGGCCCACACCCTCATCACCGACTATTCTTCGGTTATTTTTGAATACGCCCTGCTGCAAAAGCCCATTGTGTTTTATGTGCCGGACCTGGCGACGTATGACCGGGACCGCAGCTTCTTTTATCCTTTTGAAACCTATTTGTACGGCCCCGCCGTGCAGCAGGCGGCCGACCTGCCCGCGGCGGTAGCAGACGCCCGGGTGACCCCCGCTCACCAGGCCTTTTTTAACAAGTTTTTAAGCGCCTGCGACGGCCAAAGCACTGCCCGTTTTGTGGAATTGCTGCGAAAGGAACGATGCGAATGAAAGCCTTTGCCATGCGGTTGTTTTGCGCCTTGCTGCGGGTGTGCTACTTTTTCATCAAATGCTGCACCCGGCCCCGGCACAAGGCGGTGTTCATCAGCCGCCAAAGCGACCGGCCGGGTTTGGATTTTACCATGCTGGCCGAAGAACTGCGCCGGCAGGACCCCACCCTGGAAGTGGTTACGCTGTGCCGCACCATGGGCAAGGGACTGTGGCGCAAAGCGGGCTACGGTTTGCACATGCTGCGGCAAATGGGCCATTTGGCCACCGCCCGCATTGCCGTGCTGGACGGGTATTGCATCGCCGCCAGCGTGCTGCGGCATAAAAAAGAACTGAATATTTACCAGCTGTGGCACGCGCTGGGGCTGCTTAAAAACTTCGGTTACGCCGCCATTGGCACCGCCGAAGGCAGCGCCCCCGCCACCGCCCGTATTATGCGCATGCACCGGGGCTACCGGCGCATTGTGTGTTCAGCCCCGGGGCTGATCCCCGCCCTGGCCGCCTGTTACGACGCCCCGCAAGACCGCTTTTTGCCCGTGGGCCTGCCCCGGGTGGACTTTTTGACCGACCCGGACGCCATGGCCGCCTGCCGGCAGGAACTGCTGGCCGCTTATCCCGTGCTGGCCGACGGTAAACCCGTTGTGCTTTACGTGCCCACCTTTCGCAAAAGCGCCGTTCCCCTGCAGCCCCTGGACCGGGCGCTGGACCTGCACCGCTACCATTTGGTGATAAAACAGCACGACGGCGCCGAAACGGTGCTCACCGATACGGGCGTTTACCGGGTGGCCAGCGGCAAAACCGGCATGGAATGGCTGGCCGCCGCCGATTTTGTGGTGACCGACTATTCGGCCGTGCTGTTTGAAGCCTTTACCGCCCGCCGCAAAGTGATTTTGTATTGCCCGGACTGGGAGGAATACAGCCGCGACCGGGGCTTTGCGGTGGATTACGCCGCCATTCCCGCCCCCCATTGCGCCACCCCGCGGGGAGTCGCCAACGCGCTGGAAGGCGACTGGTATGATCCGGCTGTGGCCGAAGCCTTTTGCGAACAAAACGTGGCCTGCCGCGGCCGCCGGGTGACCGCCACCCTGGCCGGCGTGCTGCTGGCCGACGAAGCCGGCCGGCCCTTTGATTTAGCCGACCCGGCATGGCAAAAATAATCGCTGGCATTTTGCCGCCGGCTGTGGTATAATGGGGAACACCCCACCGAGTGTGTATGAACGGAAGTGTTGTATGATTCGCGCAATGAAGGAGATCGTAACCGATCACATTCACAATATCACCCAAATATTCAAGCTGGCCAAGGCCGACCTGATCAAAACCTATCGCGGCGCCGCGTTGGGCTGGTGGTGGGCGGTCATTAAGCCCTGCATGACCCTGTTTACCTATTGGTTCGCCTTTTCTTACGGCTTTCGCAGCGGCAAACCGGTGGAGGGCGTGCCCTTCTTTTTGTGGATGGCGGTGGGCATCACCCCCTGGTTTTATATGAGTGAAATGCTTTCGCAAGGCACCGAAAGCATTCGCAAATACAAATACATGGTCACCAAAATGAAGTTCCCCGTTTCCATCATCCCCACCTTTGTGAGCGTTTCCAAAATGATGGTGAACCTGGTGCTGTTCCTCATTGTGATGATCCTGTTCTGGTGCTGGGGGTTTGCGCCCAGCATCTATTACCTGCAAATTCCGTTTTACGTGCTTATGTCCTTTTTGTTTTTCACGCTGTGGGCCCAGTTCGCGTCGCTCATGGCGGCCATCAGCCAGGATTTTGCCAACCTGGTCAAGTCCTTCATCACCCCCATTTTCTGGCTTTCGGGCATTTTGTGGCGCACCGACAACTTCACCGGCTCGGTGTGGATCCGCCGCTTTTTGAATCTGAATCCCGTCACCTTCCTCACAAGCGGCTTCCGGGACGCGCTGATATTCAACAAATGGTTTTGGGAAACCCCCAAAAAATGCCTGTATTTCGCCTGCTGGCTGGTGGTGCTGTGGGTGCTGTCTTTGTGGGCCTATAAACGCCTGCGCAAAGACATTCCCGACGTATTGTAAGGGGGGCGCGCCATGCAAGAAAAAACCGTGATTCGCTTTTCCGACGTAAGCAAGGTCTATTATCTTTACAAAAGCAGCAAACAGCGGCTGATGGGCACCCTGTTCCACCACGCCAAATGCAAAACCAACCGGGCGGTGGACCATTTGTCTTTTGAGATCCACCAGGGAGAAGCCGTGGCCTTTTTGGGGCGCAACGGCGCGGGCAAGTCCACCATTTTAAAAATGGTGACCGAAGTGGCCTTTCCCACCGAAGGGGAGATCTACGTAGACGGCCGGGTGGGCGCCCTGCTGGAACTGGCTGCCGGCTTTGACCCGGAATTTACCGGCCGAGAAAATATTTATCTCAAGGGTCACATCCTGGGCCTGCATGATAAAGAGATCGCCGCCCTGGAAGAAGATATTGTGGCCTTTGCCGAACTGGGAGATTACATCGACCAGCCGGTGCGCACCTATTCCAGCGGTATGAAAGCAAGGCTGGGCTTTTCCATCAACGTGAACATCCGGCCGGATATTCTGATTGTGGACGAGGCGCTGAGCGTGGGGGACGAAGAGTTTAAGCGCAAGTGCGTGAGCCGCATCAACCAACTGCTGACCAACGAACACATGACGCTGATGTTTGTGACCCACGCCGTGGGGGTGGCCCGGGAATTTTGCAGCCGGGGCATTGTGATGAACAAAGGCCGCGCCATTTTTGACGGGCCCATCGACGAAGCCATCGCCCGGTACGATCAGCTCATCGGCAAAAAATAAGAAAAAACAGCAAAACGCTTCCGACACTGCCGGAAGCGTTTTTTATTGGCTCTGCGCAAAACCGAGAAAGTTGAAAAATCCAAAGGGACGGATGTAATATCGTCGCCATGTGCAAGAGATCCCTCGGCTGCGCTCGGGATGACAGACTGCAGATTTGTCATTTCGACCGAGCGAAGCGAGCGGAGAAATCTCTGTTCCCACAACCCCTCCGGTTTGGCGGCTAAAGCCCCCAAACCACCTCCCCTTGCACAGGGGAGGCTTACAACTTGCAGCGGGTTTGCGGTTGCCCTCCCTTTGCGCTCTTTAAAAACCATCCTCGCCCCCTCACGCGTTGCACGCATGAAAACGAAAATTTCGGTTTTATGTAAACCAAAACCGCCTAATTTCGGGCGGTTTTTTGATTTGACCCGTGCAAAACGAAGGGGCGGGGAGAATAAGGCGCGGGGCAAATAAATGCGCAGGCGGGCCCGTTTCCCATTCACGCGGCGATTCCAAACCGACGATGCCCAAAATAGTTTTC
>CADBNN010000113.1 GCA_902796075.1 Oscillospiraceae bacterium
ATCAACCCGTCAGATAGAACTGCTTTCGGAAAAGTGGACGGAGCAGTACTGTAAGCTTCATAACGTCGACACCTATTGGACAGCCGAGAGAATTCTATCGGCGCAGGATAAGTTCAGAGTCCTGCTGGCCATAAAAGACGGACAGGTTCAAGGATATTTGGATGTACAATATTGCTATGAGATCAATGAGATCTATGACCTGTTTATAAAACCTGAAGCCTCACAGCAAGGCTATGAACTGGCCTTGTTGGAAAAAGCGATAGAATTGAACAAGCCGCATCAAATGATGGTCGTGGTCGATGTTGATGCCAAGGCAGAAATAGAATTATATACTGCTGCGGGTTTTAATAGGATGGAAGGTCAGAACAGCATTACCGCTTCCTATCAAGCAAAAGCAAACTAAATTCCGGCTTACAAATGCAACCGTCGGCGGCGTCGTTCGGGCAAAGATCGCCTGCGTTTTCGGCCGTTTTCGCAAAATACCCTCCGCCCCGCGCCTTGGCTCCGGGCGGTTTTGCTTTTTTCGCGGAAAAATGCCGCAAATCACCTTGCATTTCGGCGGGCGGTATGCTAAACTAATGGGTAGATTTCGGCGCCGCGTGGTTTCGGCGTCGGCGTCCCATCTTGTATATCGGGAGAGAAGAAAGTATGAAAAAAGCAGACATCGGCCTGATCGGCCTGGCCGTCATGGGGGAAAACCTGGTGCTCAATATGGAATCCAAGGGCTTCACCGTGGCGGTGTTCAACCGCACCACCAGCAAAGTGCAAAACTTTGTGGAAGGCCGCGGCAAGGGCAAAAATATCATCGGCACCTATTCGCTGGAAGAACTGGTGCAAAACGTGGCCAAGCCCCGCAAGATCATGATGATGATCAAAGCCGGCGCGGCCGTAGACAGCATGATCGACGCCCTGCTGCCGTTGCTGGACGACGGCGACGTGATCATTGACGGCGGCAATTCCCATTTCCCCGATACCGCCCGCCGCACCGCCTATGTGGAAAGCAAGGGCAAATTGTATATCGGCACCGGCGTTTCGGGCGGTGAAGAAGGCGCCCTGAACGGGCCTTCCCTCATGCCCGGCGGTTCCCCCGCCGCGTGGCCGCTGGTGAAAGACATTCTGCAGGCCATTTGCGCCAAGGTGGAAGACGGCTCCCCCTGCTGCGACTGGGTGGGCGAAAACGGCGCCGGCCATTTTGTTAAAATGGTGCACAACGGCATTGAATACGGCGATATGCAGCTCATCTGCGAAGCCTATCATCTGATGAAAAATCTGCTGGGTATGAGCGACGACGAAATGCACGCCGTGTTTGCTCAGTGGATGGAAGGGGATCTGAACAGTTATCTGGTGGAGATCACCCGGGATATTCTGGCCTATAAAGATACCGACGGCCAGCCCATTGTGGAAAAAATTCTGGACACCGCCGGCCAAAAGGGCACCGGCAAATGGACCGGCATTGCCGCGCTGGATGAAGGCGTGCCCCTCACCCTCATCGGCGAAGCCGTGTTTGCCCGCTGCCTTTCGGCCATGAAGGAAGAACGGGTGGAAGCCGCCAAGGTGCTGCCCGCCAAAGCGGAAAACGCGCCCGTTTTGTCTGCCGAAGAAAAAGCCGAATGGATCGAAGCCATTCGCTGCGCGCTGCTGGCCAGCAAGATCGTTTCCTACGCCCAGGGCTACACCCTTATGCGGGCCGCCGCCAAAACCTACGGCTGGAATCTGAACTACGGCGGCATCGCCCTGATGTGGCGGGGCGGCTGTATCATTCGCTCGGTCTTTTTGGGCAAGATCAAAGAAGCCTTTGACCATAACCCCGGCCTGACCAACTTGCTCATGGACCCCTATTTCACCGAAAAGATCGCCGCTTTGCTGCCCGGCTGGCGCAAAGTGGTGGCTCAGGGCGCCCTGTGCGGCATGCCCACCCCCGCGTTCTCGTCGGCGCTGGCTTATTACGACGGTTACCGGTGCGACCGGTTGCCCGCCAACCTGCTGCAGGCCCAGCGGGACTACTTCGGCGCCCACACCTATGAACGGGTGGACGCGCCCCGGGGCGAATTTTTCCACACCAACTGGACCGGCCACGGCGGCGATACCGCCGCGTCCCAATATGTGGTTTAACGGAGGGACACAATACCATGAAACTGCGTGAAAACTGTCGCTATGCGCTGGTGGTGCCCACCAGCATGGGGGTGCGCATCACCCCCCAAAACGGCCAGCCGGTGGCTTCTTCCAACCTGTTTATGATGCAGGCCACCAGTGCCGAAACCAACGTGGCCTCCATTTCTTCCTATCTGGGCCTGCCCACCAAGGTGCTCACCACCTTTGTAAAAGGCAGTCCCATTGCCGATTTCATCAAACGGGACCTGCGGGCCCGCGGTATGGAATATGAAGGCAAAGAAGTGGAGCAGGGCGGCCCCTGGGGCTATCGCCATCAGTTCAACATCGCCGATTCGGGCTACGGCTCCCGCGGGCCCCGGGTGTGCAACGACCGGGCGGGCGAAGTGGGCCGCACCCTCAACATCAAGGATTTTGACCTGGACCGTATTTTCGGGCAGGAAGGCGTGGGTATTCTGCACCTTTCGGGCCTCATCGGCGCTTTGTCGCCCGAAACCAGCCGCTTTTGTCTGGAATTGGCCCGGGCGGCCAAAAAATACGGCACCCTGATCTCTTTTGACCTGAACTACCGCGCTTCCTTCTGGCAGGGGCGGGAACAGGAACTGCACGATATTTTCACCGAGATCGCTTCGGTTTCGGATATCCTCATCGGCAACGAAGAAGATTTTCAGCTTTGCCTGGGCGTGCAGGGCCCGGAAGCCGGCGGTAAAGACATTGCCGCCAAGATCGATTCTTTCAAAGAAATGATCCGGCGGGTGAAAGAACAGTTCCCCGGCGCTTCGGTGTTTGCCACCACCCTGCGGCAGGTAGAAAACGTGAATTCTCACCTGTGGGGCGCCATTATGCTGGCGGGCGACGAATGGCACGTGGTGGAACCCCGGCGCATTCATGTGCTGGACCGCATCGGCGGCGGCGACGGGTTTGTGGGCGGCCTGCTTTACGCCATTTTGAAGGGCTGGGAAAGCGAAAAGTGGATCCAGTTCGGCTGGGCGTCCGGCGCGCTGGCCACCACCTTCCTCACCGACTATGCCCAACCGGCCGATGAAGACGTGATTTGGAGCGTTTGGGGCGGCAACGCCCGCGTGAAACGGTAAAAAACGTTTTTAGATCCGGTCTGCCTCCTTCCCGGTGAAGGAGGCAGTTTTTGCCGGACCGCCCGAAAAGGAGGACGTGGTGTGAAACAGTTGATCGCCGCCGATTTTGACGGCACTTTTTGCGTAAACGGTCAGGTGCCGCCGGTGAATCACACGGCCATTCGGGCCTGGCGGGCCGCGGGCCGGCTGTTTGGCATCGTGACCGGACGGGGTTCGGACTTTTTTGCGTTTTCCAAACAGTTCGGCATTCAGGCCGACTTCTTTTTGCTGCACAACGGCGCCACCCTGGCCCTGCCCGACGGCCGGGTGGTAAAAACCTATCGTATCGAACGGCCCGACTTTGTGCGGCTGCAAACCTATTTTACCGCCCTGCCGGACGTGCTTTCCTGCTCCCGGGCGGGGGAGGCGACGTCGTATCCCCAATACTACGCGGTGCTGCCCACGGTGGAACGGGCGCTGGCGGCGGCGCAGGAAGTTAACCGCCAACTGGGCGACCGGGTGAACGCCGTGGTGAACGGCCAAAGCGTAAACGTGGGGCCAAAAGGCAGCGGCAAGGCGCAGGGCGTGCGTGACGCGCTGGCCTATTTCGGCCTGCCGGCCGACGGCGCCGCCGTGTTTGGTGACAATTTCAACGATATGGAAATGATACTTGCCCACAACGGCTGGGCGGTGGCGGGCGGTCAGCCGGCGCTGGTGGCCCGGGCCCCCCACGTGTGCCAAACCGTGGGCGAAGCGGCCCTGGCTTTGCTGGCGGGCGACGAATCTTTTGGCGCCGCCGGGCAATAACAGCATAACCGAAACGCTCTTTTGCTTGCAAAAGGGCGTTATTGTTTGCGCGCAGACCCGAAAAAATGCAAAAAACTGAATTTTTTCACAAAAAAAGGGTGACAAATCGAATTTTTATGGTATAATTAGAACACAGCATTTGCTGTAAAATTTTTAGGAGGGACATATTCATGGATCAAGGGTACAACATGCAGCCTCAAAAATTGAAAGGCGCCACCATGCTGAAAGTTACGGGCATTTTGATGATCATCGGCGGTTCGCTGGGCATCATTCTGTCTATCGTGGCTTTGCTGGGCGTAGCGGCTTTGGTTGCTCTGGGCGCCAGCGCGCTGCTGTATTTGGCGGCGATCTTTTCGCTGGTTGCGGCCGTGATGGAACTGGTTGCCGGTATTGTTGGCGTTAAAAACAACAACAATGCAGAAAAAGCCAATTCCTGCATGGTCTGGGGCATCATCGTGGCCGTACTGAGCGTGCTGGGCCAAGTGGTTTCCGTCATTGCCGGCGGCAACTTCGACGTGGTCAGCCTCATCACCGGTCTGGTTATCCCTGTGCTGTTTATCATCGGCGCTTGCATGAACAAACAGGGCTAAACCGTTTAGCCCCGGCGCCCACAGGGCACGCCGTCCGGCGTGCCCGGGCGCCTTCCTTGGTGTTGTCCCCGTCGCTTGCGGCGGATCTGATATCATTTGTTTTGGCAGGAGGAATCTGTTATGGGACTGTTCGATAATTTAAAAAACAAAGTAAACGAAGCGGCCAAAGCCGTGGGCACCATGGCCACCAACAAAAAGGTAGACGTGGTGTTTGCCAAACTGCCCGATACGCTGGAAGACTTTAAGGCCTTGCCTCAAGCTGCCATGGCGACTCCTTTCGATACCGCCGCCCTCACGGTGCTGGCACTGTGCTTTTATCCCGAAAACCGGGACCTTTCCCTGGCCATGCTCAACGAACTGAAAGGCCCGCAGCCGCTCAGCCCTGCCGAACAACAGTTTATTCGCGACCGGTTTATGGACCAGGATTACGTGCCCCGCTCCTATTTTAAGGGCGCCACCCCCCAAAACGACTATGTGCCGGCCGAACCCTATACCGTCAGCGTGAGCGAAAATCCCTATTCCTACCAGAATCAGGGCTACGCCAAACTGTTCCTCACCTCCGGCGGCGCCGACAGCCCCCGCGAAGTGGTGCTGCGCCAGGCGAAAGACGGCAAGTGGTATTTGTGGGAACAGTTTTTGCTGCCCGGCATTCGCAAGCCCGAAAGCAGCAATCCCTGGGCATAACGTTTCATTTTTCGGTTTTAAAGCGGTGAAGTTTTCCGGCTCCACCGCTTTTTTGCGGCAATCCCGCCGCGCGTAAGGAGGCTTTTATCATGACCCTTTCCATTGGCCGTTCGTCGGTTATCGGTCGTCTGCTTATGGCGGCCGTTGCCCTGGTGCTGGTGTGGGTGTGCGGCCGGGGGCTGGTGCTGGTCACCATGGGCCAAACGGTTACCGCCACCGTAACCAACGTGCGGTTTGACCGCACCCGGCCGGACGAAGACGACCGCAATGTTTACGAGACCCACGCCTATATCGATTACACCTTCACCGTGAACGATACCGCCTATACCGGCAGCGCCGACCTTTCGGTGAGCAACCGGGATACCTATAACGCCACCGGCGTTTACCGGGGCGATTACGATACCGCTTTTGTGGAACAAAACAAAAACCGCACGGCTATTGCGGTAAAATATTGGCCCGTTTGGCCCCAAATGAACGGCGCGGCCGAACAAAACGACGCCGATACGCTTTCCGTTGTTTGGCGGGTGGCGGGCCTTGTGCTGGCGCTGGTGCTGCTGGTGCTGGCAATAAAACCCCGCCCCAAAGCTCAAACCCTGGACCCGGCCGCTATGGCCGGCGCCGCCGGTTATGTGAATGCCGCCCCGTCCGGCGACCCGCCCTCTTTTATGGCGCCGGCGGCCACCACCCCGGCGGCAGAGCCCGCGCCCGCCCTGGCAAACTATTGCCCGGCCTGCGGCGCAGCCGTTAATGGCGGCAAGTTTTGTCCCAACTGCGGCAAGCCGCTGCAATAAACGATCAACGATCCAACCGATTTTAAAAAAGGGAGGCTGTTGTCATGAAAAAAGCGTTAAAAGGCATTTGTATTGCGCTGGCGGTGGTGCTGGTGCTGGCCGTAGGCTACGTGGGCTATGTGTTCATTGCCTACCATCGGTTGGGCGACGCACCCCTGCCGGTGGAAGGCGCCGTGGAGGAGGAAACTTACGGGCCCTACACGGTGGTTTCTTATAATATCGGCTTTGGCGCCTATGAGCCGGATTACGGCTTTTTTATGGATGGCGGCACGCAGTCCTGGGCCTGGTCGAAAGAGCGGCTGCAGGCCAATTTGCAAAAAATCGCCGCCTATTTGCAGCAGCAAAACGCCGATTTTACGCTGGTGCAGGAGGTGGACAGCAACGCCACCCGCACCTATCACGTAGACGAACGGCCACTGCTTGCCCGGGCCCTGCCCGGCCGGCAATACACCTTTGCCCAAAATTACGATTCGCCCTTTTTGCTGTATCCTTTCACCCAACCCCACGGGGCGTCGCAGTCGGGTCTGCTCACCTTTTCCGCTTGCCCCATAACGCAGGCGCAGCGAGTGGAACTGCCGGTGGAAACGGGCCTTTCCAAGTTTTTGGATCTGGACCGCTGTTACGCCAAACACCGCGTTACGGTGGAAGGCGACAAAACCCTGGTGCTGTATAACTTTCATTTGTCGGCCTACACGTCCGACGGCACCATCGCCACTAGGCAGCTGCGCCTGATGCTGGCCGATATGGAAGCCGAATATCAGGCGGGCGCCTACTGCGTGGCGGGGGGCGACTTCAACAAGGATATTTTAGGGGATTCGTCGGTCTATTTCGGCGCGTCCGACATTGCTTACACCTGGGCTCAGCCCATTCCGGCCGATATGTTTAACGGCACCCATATGCACCTGGTGGCGCCGCTGGACGAAGCCGCGCCCGTGCCCACCAGCCGCAATGCGGACGGCCCCTATCACCCGGGTCAATATGTGGTGACAATAGACGGCTTTTTGGTGAGTGATAACGTGAAGGTGGCCGAAGCGCAGGTGCTGGATACCGGCTTTGCGTATTCCGACCACAACCCGGTGCGCATGCTGTTTTTTCTGGACGATACCGCCGCGCCGGCACAATGATATAAGGGGGCAAACGCATGAAACGCTATGTGATCGCCATGGACCAGGGCACCACCAGTTCCCGTGCCATTTTGTTTGACCGGCAGGGCCGGGTGGTGAGCATGGTCCAGCGGGAATTCAAACAGATATTTCCCAAGCCCGGCTGGGTGGAACACGACCCCATGGAAATCTGGTCTACCCAAATGGGGGTGACCATGGAAGCCATGCAAAAGGTGGACGCCCGGGCGGACGAGATCGCCGCCATCGGCATTACCAACCAGCGTGAAACCACCGTGGTGTGGGACGCTGATACCGGCCGGCCGGTGTATAACGCCATTGTGTGGCAGTGCCGCCGCACGGCCGACGCCATTGAAGAACTGAAAAGCCGCGGCTACAGCGAAACCATCCGCAAGATCACCGGCCTGGTGCCCGATGCATACTTTTCCGCCAGCAAGATCGCCTGGATCTTAGACCACGTGCCCGGCGCCCGGGAAAAAGCCCTGCAGGGCCGCCTGCGTTTTGGCACGGTGGACGCCTGGCTCATATGGAACCTGACAGACGGCCGGGTGCACGCCACCGACTTTACCAACGCCTCCCGCACCATGCTGTTCGATATCCACAACCTGCGCTGGGATGAAAAACTGCTGGACCTGTTCGGCGTGCCGGCTTCCATGCTGCCGCAGGTCAAACCCTCCGGCGGACTGTTCGGCACCACCGATAAATTCGGCGGCGATATTCCCGTAACCGGCGTGGCGGGCGACCAGCAGGCCGCTTTGTTCGGCCAGTGCGGGTTTGAAGCCGGCGACGTGAAAAGCACTTACGGCACCGGCGGCTTTTTGCTGATGAACACCGGCGAGCGGGCGGTTTGCTCCCAACAGGGCCTGCTCACCACCATTGCCGCTACCGACGGCTCCCGGGTGCAATACGCGCTGGAAGGCAGCGTGTTTGTGGCGGGGGCGGCCATTCAGTGGCTGCGGGACGAAATGCGCATGCTGCGCTCCACCCCCCAGTCGGAAGAATACTGCACCGCCGTGCCCGATACCAACGGCGTTTACGTGGTGCCCGCCTTTTCGGGTTTGGGGGCGCCGTACTGGAATCAGTACGCCCGGGGCACCATCGTGGGGCTCACCCGGGGGGTTTCCAAAGAACACTTTGTGCGGGCCACGGTGGAATCGCTGGCCTACCAAACCAACGATCTTATCGCCGCCATGCAGCAGGAAGCCGGGCTGCATATCCAAACCCTCAAGGTGGACGGCGGCGCCAGCGCCAATAACTTTTTAATGCAATTTCAGGCCGACATTGCCGGCTTGACCATAGAACGTCCCCGCTGTGTGGAAACCACCGCCCTGGGGGCCGCCTACCTGGCCGGTTTGGCCGTGGGCTATTGGAAAGATCAAAATGAAATTCGTGCCAACTGGCAGCGGGACCGGATATTCACCCCCGGCCTGCCGGCCGAACAGCGCAGCCGTCTGCTGGCCGGCTGGCGGCGGGCGGTGCGGTGCGCCACGGCATGGGCAAGCGAGGAAGAATAGCATGACAGAACAGTTTGACGTGTGCGTCATCGGCGGCGGCGTGGTCGGCTGCGCCGTGGCGCGTGCGCTTTCCTATTATCAGCTTTCGGTGTGCGTGGTGGAAAAGGAAGAGGATATTGCCTCCGGCACCACCAAGGCCAACAGCGGCATTGTGCACGCCGGTTACGACGCCAAACCCGGCAGCGTGAAGGCCCGCATGAACGTGCGGGGCGCGGCGCTGGTGCGGCAGCTTTCCCAAACGCTGGATTTTCCCTACCGGCAAAACGGTTCGCTGGTGGTGTGCTTTAACGCCGCCGATCTGCCCGCCCTGCAGGAATTGTATGAACGGGGCCTGCAAAACGGTGTGCAGGACCTGCGGCTGCTGAATGCCGAAGAGGTGCGGGCGCTGGAACCGGCCCTTTCCGCCGCCGCCGCAGGGGCGCTGTATGCGCCCACGGCCGGGGTGGTTTGCCCCTTTGGCATGACCCAGGCCTTTGCCGAAAACGCCGCCGCCAACGGGGCCGTGTTCCGCTTTTTGGCGCCGGTAACGGCGCTTGCGGCGGACGAAACGGGCTACATGGTCACCACCCCCGGCACAACGCTGCACGCCCGGGCGGTGGTAAACGCCGCCGGCGTGTATGCCGACCGCATCCACGCCATGGTAAGCCGTATTCCCATGCACATTACGCCCCGCAAGGGGGAATATATGCTTATGGACCGGGAAGTGGGCGATCTGGTGACCCGCACCATTTTTCAACTGCCCGGCAAGCAGGGCAAGGGGGTGCTGGTGGCGCCCACGGTGCACGGCAATTTGCTGGTGGGCCCCAACGCCCAGGATGAACCGGACAAAGAAAACACCGCCACCACCGCGTCCGGCACGGCCGACGTGCGGCAAAAAGCGCTGCGCAGTGTGCCCGACCTGCCATGGAACAAGGTGATAACCGGCTTTGCGGGCCTGCGCGCCCATGAAGACGGCGACGATTTTATTGTGGGCGAAGCCCCCGACGCACCCGGCTTTTTCAACGCCGCGGGCATCGAATCCCCCGGCCTCACCGCCGCCCCCGCCATTGGGGAGTGGCTGGCCGGGCAGGTGGCCGCCCGGCTGGGCGCCGCCCCCAAAGCCAACCCAATTACCACCCGCAGGGGCATTCCCCGGGTGGCCGAACTGCCCCCGGCCGAGCGCAGCAAACTGATCGCCCAAAACCCGGCCTACGGCGTGATCGTGTGCCGGTGCGAATCCATCTCCGAAGGGGAGATCGTAGACGCCATTCATCGCACCCCCGGCGCCGTGAGTATGGACGGTATCAAACGCCGGGTGCGGCAGGGCATGGGCCGGTGTCAGGCCGGCTTTTGCACCCCCGCCGCCATGGCCATTCTGGCCCGCGAACTTGCCATTCCCGTTACCCGGGTGACCAAAAACCGCCCCGGTTCCGAACTGATAAAGGAGTAGCCCTATGCAGTATCACGATCTTGTCATCATCGGCGGCGGCCCGGCCGGTTTGGCGGCGGCTGTCGCGGCGCGGCAGGCCGGCGTGCAGGATATTCTGGTCATCGAACGGGATGAGCGGCTGGGCGGCATTCTGAATCAATGCATCCACAACGGCTTCGGCCTGCACACGTTTCATGAAGAGCTTACCGGCCCGGAATACGCCGCCCGGTATGAACAGCAGGTGCGCGAACTGGGCATCCCTTGCCTGCTGCGCACCATTGTGGCCGACATTTCGCCCAAGCGGGAGATTTTGTACGTAAACGCCCAGGAAGGGGCCGTTACCCTGCAGGCGGGCGCTGTGATTCTGGCCATGGGCTGCCGCGAACGCCCCCGGGGGGCGCTGGGGCTGCCCGGCTATCGCCCCGCCGGGATTTTTACCGCCGGCACCGCCCAACGGCTGATGAATATGGAAGGCCAACTGGTGGGCCGCCGGGTGGTGATTCTGGGTTCGGGCGATATCGGCCTTATTATGGCCCGCCGCATGACGCTGGAAGGCGCTCAGGTGCAGGTAGTGGCGGAGCTGATGCCCTATTCGGGCGGGCTCAACCGCAACATTGTGCAATGCCTGCAGGATTACGGCATTCCCCTTAAACTGTCTCACACCGTCACCGCCATTCACGGCAAACATCGGGTAACCGGCGTTACCCTTTCGGCCGTCGGGCCCGACCGCCGGCCCATTCCCGGCACCGAAGAAACCTATGAGTGCGATACCCTGCTGCTTTCCTGCGGGCTGCTGCCCGAAAACGAGCTTTCTAAAGCGGCGGGCATCAGCCTGGACCGGGTGACCGGCGGGCCGGTGGTGAACGACCGGCTGGAAACCGATTGCCCCGGTGTGTTTGCCTGCGGCAACGTGCTGCACGTGCACGACCTGGTGGATTACGTTTCCGAAGAAGCCGCCCGGGCGGGCCGCAACGCCGCCGCCTTTTTGTCCGGCGCCGGGGCCGCCGCCGCACCCATTCCGCTGGCAGCACAGCAGGGGGTGCGCTACACCGTGCCCCAGTGCATTGACCCCGCCCGCATGGACGACAGCGTGACCGTGCGTTTTCGCGTGGCGGACGTGTATCGGGACCGGTGCCTGACGGTATATTATGACGATACCCCCGTTAAACGGCAAAAAAAACGGGCCATGGCCCCCGGTGAAATGGAGCAGGTGGTCATTACCAAGCAAAGCCTGCTGGAACACGGCCCTGTGAGCCGCATTACGCTATGTGTGGAGGACCCGGCATGACGACCCATGAACTGATTTGCATTCAATGCCCGCTGGGCTGCGCCCTCACCGTCACCGTAGACGGCGACAGGGTAGAAGTGAGCGGCAACACCTGCCCCCGGGGGGCGGAATACGGCCGCAAAGAGGTTACGGCCCCCACCCGCACGGTCACGTCCACCGTGGCGGTTACCGGCGGCGTTTTGGCCCGCCTGCCGGTTAAAACACGCACCGACGTGCCAAAGCAATCCGTGTTTGCCGTTATGCAGGCGGTGCGCGCCGCCCGGGTAACGGCCCCCGTTACCATCGGCCAAACCATTATAGAAAACGTGGCCGGCACCGGCGTGGATCTGATCGCCACCCGGTCGATCGAAGCACAATAAACCGAAAACGGACCGTGCGCATGAAGCACGGTCCGTTTTATTGTGCATTAAAAGCCGGCGGTCAGGATTCTTCCACCCGCTTGCCGGTAATGTGTTCGGGGGTGAGGGCAAACAAAGCCGTGGCCGGGCCGGAACGCTCGATCTCCCGGCGGATGTAGTCTTCATCGTCGGTAAATTTGCGGCTGAGGGCGGCGGCAATGCGGTAAATCACTTCCCGGTCTTCCACAAACTGCACCCGGCCGAACACGATCACGCTGTCCACCGTCAGCACCCAGTCGTCGTGCGCGTGAAAGCCGCTGTTATACACACAAAAGCTGGCCCGGTCGCACCGGCGCAGGGCGTCTGTTCTGTGGCCGCGCATGCCGCTGTGAAAATACAGTTTGCCGTCTTCGGGACAATAGTAATGATTCATAGGCATGCCGTAGGGGTAGCCGTCGTCTCCCAAAACCGAAAGCACCCCGCGCTTTTCCCGGGTAAGCAAATCGATGCACGCCTGGCGGGGCAGGCGTTTGTTGGCCCGCTGTACTTCTCTGAACATGGTCATCGCTCCTTTGCTTTATTATACGGCTTTTTGGGCGGCTTGGCAAGCCCTGCCGTGCAAAACGCTTGCCAGCCGGGCGTTTTTTTGGTATAATACCATTAAGGGCTTTGCCCAATGCACGTAAAGGAGAAACGATTATGAAACAACCTATCCATGTGACCGAAGCCATTTTTCCCATGCCGGTATTGCTGGTGGCGACCTATAACGAAGACGGCACCCCCAACGTGATGAACGCCGCCTGGGGCACCATGCTGCAGCGGGATATGGTGGCGCTGAATTTGACCGAGACCCATAAGACCGTGCAGAATATCAAGGCCAAAAAGGGCTTTGTGGTGCATATTGCCGACGCGAAACACGTGGTGGAAGCCGACTATTTCGGCGTGGTAAGCGGCAACAAAGTGGCGGACAAATTTGCCAAAAGCGGCCTGACCTGTGAAAAATCCGACCTGGTGGACGCCCCGGTGATCAACGAACTGCCCATTGCCATGGAATGTGAGTTTGTGGAATTTCAAAACGACGCCACCGGTATCGGCGTGATCGGCCGGGTGCTGCGCACCTCGGTGGAGGAAGCCTGCCTGCAAAACGGCAAGGTGAACGTGGAAGCGGTGGAAGCCATCGCCTTCGACCCCTATACCCACGGCTATTACAAAGTAAGCGGCCGGGTGGGCGACGCCTTCCGCGACGGCCTGAAGATCCGGTAATACCCCCAACGACCAACCCCGGCATAGAGCATGCCGCAACGCACGCAAAAAGAGTCAAGTACGTTTGTTTCGTACTTGACTCTTTTTCGGTTGGCTGTTGTTAGAACAAGGCCCGGTGTGCGGTTATTCCGTTGCGCGTTGCGCCTTGTCTTTGTATTTGCCGCGGATAGACAATCCGACGGAACCAAAAGGCACCGTCGGTTTTTTGTATAAGACCACCCAAAAGGTACGAAACGATAGAAAGCACAAAGAAAAGGTGCATTCAGAACACGGCAGCAAATGCACTTAACGCTGTTATGATGCTGCGCACTTTGCTCGAAAAGTGCGCGGTCATCAAAATACTACAGGCTGAAGGTCAAGTTGTAACGGGAATAAGGTTGAAATATTCATAATGAAATGGTAAAATGATCCCGACAAATCGGGATTTTTGGGGGAATAATCTATGAAATACATAAGGGTTACGAAAGACAATATTGAAAACGAACATATTTGCTGCGCCATTTCAAACAACAAGGATATTCAGGTCGCATCAAAAAAAGCGTGGCTTGCCGACCGTTTTGACGACGGTCTTGTATTTCTAAAAAGCGTGGAACGGGGCAAGTGCTTTATCGAGTATATCCCGGCAGAAAATGCGTGGAACCCTATAGACGCA
>CADBNN010000114.1 GCA_902796075.1 Oscillospiraceae bacterium
ATATGTAAAGAAAGAACAATGATATCAAAATGAGCAGAACAGAGAATGTAGAGTTGACAGTATTATGCCTGATTGAAGACGGCGACAAGATACTGCTTCAAAACAGAGTAAAGAAAGACTGGCGAGGCTACGCACTGCCGGGCGGGCATGTGAAACCCGGAGAATCTTTTGTGGATGCGGTGATCCGCGAGATGAAAGAAGAAACCGGCCTGACGATCCTTGACCCGAGGCTGGTTGGAGTAAAACAATTTCCCTTAGAGAACGGAAGGTATGTCGTCCTCTTGTTTAAGGCCACGCGGTGGTCAGGCAATCTTATCTCATCCGAGGAAGGCCAAATGGAATGGATCAGGTACAGCGACCTTTCCGCAATAAAAACCGTGGATGATTTTGACGATCTACTGAAAGTGATGAACACGCCGGAGCTGACAGAGTTTCAGTATTTGGTCTCGGGGGATGAATGGACTGTATCAATCAAGTAGGACGATATTTATGAAGATATAGAATATGATTCAAGATGTTGATTCATTGGAAGAATATGAAGGCTTTATCGCTGAACTGGCCGGACATCCCTTATTATCCGGCCCTCAGTTTACATACGCAAGCTTGTTGATTTGAGAGGTGGAAAACATGCTGAAAGAATACTTGATCCAGAACTGGGCGCTGCTCCTTATAACGGTCGCCTTTGTAATTTTGCTGAAAACGACTGTGTTTTTAGACAAGAAAACGATCAATCGAATGCTTGTTTTAGTCGCTTCGGTATTTGTTCTTTCTCTTGTTGTTTTTGCAGAGTTTTATTGGAACGAACTGGATTTGTACCGGGAAGTGAGAACGGTGTTGATCTTTATCCGGTATAGTGCAACGCCCTTTATTCTGGCTATGATCATATACGCTTTGCTGCAAAGGGCACGCTGGTTCGTGTTTGTGCCGGCCGTGATTTTTGCAGTTGTTAATTTTGCTTCTATTTACACGGGCGTTGTATTTCGCATCAGCGACGCCAACGTGCTGCAGCGCGGTCCGCTGGGATATTTGCCCTTCGTGGCTGTGGGCCTTTATTGCCTGGTTGTGGTTATCACCCTGTTTCGGCAAAGCAACCGGCAGGCGGTCGAGATCATACCCATCGTGTTTTTGTGCGTTGCGTTTGCGTCCGGGCTGGTTTTGCCGTTTGTGTTAGGCAAAGATTACGCCAAGATCTTTTGCACAACCATCATTATTGCCCTGTTCGTTTATTATGTGTTTTCCATTTTGCAGATGACCAGCAAGGACGCGCTGACAGGTTTGCTGAACCGCCAGGCTTATTATGCTGCGGTGGATGACAACACGAAAAACATCACGGGTGTTGTATCGATTGATATGAACGGGCTTAAAGTGATCAACGACCGTGATGGACACGCTGCAGGAGACGAAGCCCTGAAAACGCTGGCCCGCTGCTTTTTGCGCGCTGGAAAGAACAAACAGACGGTATATCGTGTAGGCGGCGATGAGTTTGTGGCCGTGTTTCGCCGGGCGTCTGAAGATGAGATAAAGCAGTTTATTGCGTGCGTTAAACGGAATGTAGCCGAAACGCCATACAGTTGCGCCGTTGGTTACAGTTGGGCTGACGACGCAGCCAAAACGGTAGACGAAATGCTCAAGGAATCGGACCGCATGATGTATTCCGACAAAGCTTCTTATTATTCGCAGCTTGAACGCTCCCTATAAAGCGGTAAAAAAACGTTGCTGCAGAAAAAAGGTTTGTGCAGCGTTTCAATTCAATATTTTATTAACGCAACAAGGAGGTCAGCCACGTGAACCCTACAAACACAGCACCGGCAAAGCACCGCCATTTGATCATTATGCTTTTATTGGCGTTGCTGATGATATTGACCGTTGCCGCTATCGTGACGACCAGTGTGATCATTCTTAACCGCACGACTCGCGAGCATCGCACCCAAATCATTGAAAACACCGCAAAGCTCGCCGCCACACGTATTGACGGCGACAAAGTGAACGGCTGGCTGCAAAACGGTAAAGACGAGGCGTATAAAGAAACGGCCGACGTGCTGGAGAGCATTATGCATAACACACCGTTTTTGCAATTCCTTTATGTGTATCAAATCAAAGAAGACGGGTGCCACGTTGTGTTCGATTTTGACTCGGTAGATGAGGAAACCGGCGAGACGGTAGAAGCCAGCGAACTTGGTGATTTGATTGAGTTTGACGAAAGTTGGGCGGGGCTGATCCCCACCTTGCTGGCCGGCGGCGAAGTGGACACCGTCGAAACAAGGGACACCTACGGCTGGTTGTTAACACGCTATGAGCCCATTACTGACGCTAACGGCAAATGCGTTTGCTATGTGGGCGCTGATCTTTCGATGAAAGGCGTGCATGATTATGTGGCCGGTTATATCGTTCGCATCACTGTGATTGCCGCCGTTTTTTTGCTGGGCTGTTTTGTGTTGGGCATGCGGCTGTATATGGGCGCGCGCCGTGCGGATGAAATGGACAGCCTGATAGAACGGCAACGGCGAGACAAGCAACTCACGCGCGAGATCATTGAAGCCTTTGCGAAAGTGGTGGACCTGAAGGATACATACACCCAGGGCCATTCGTTCCGTGTGGCAAAATATACCGAAATGCTGGCCCGCGAATTGGGCTGTGACGACGAAACGGTGGAAAAATATCACAACATTGCGCTTATGCACGATATCGGCAAGGTGGGCATTCCGGACAGCGTTTTGAACAAACCCGGCAAGCTGACCGATGAAGAATATAACCTGATCAAGTCTCACACATCTCGTGGGTATGAAGCGCTGGAAAACATCAGCCTCATGCCGGAAATCGCCGTTGGCGCCCACGCCCACCACGAGCGGCCGGACGGCAAGGGGTATCCCCTGGGATTGACCGAGGCGGAAATACCGCGGGTGGCGCAGATCATTGCCGTGGCGGATTGCTTTGACGCCATGTATTCCAACCGGCCGTACCGTTCGCGTATGAATTATGAAAAGGTCGTTTCTATCATTCAGGAGGTTTCGGGCACGCAATTAACGCCCGACGTGGTAGACGCGTTTTTGCGGTTGGTGGAAAAAGGCGAATTTCGTGATCCGGACGACCACGGCGGCGGCAGTATGGAATCTATAGAAAACATTCATAGCGACCAGAAGACAGGTATTTAGGCAGACATTTTTTGTGTAGGAGAATGGTATAAAATGGTTTCCTTAGCGATTTCTTTTGTGGTGTTGATCGTTGGCTATTTGGTATACGGAAGAATAACGGAAAAAATATTTGCTCCGGATGATCGTCAAACGCCTGCGATCGCCATCAATGACGGCGTGGACTGCGTACCCATGGCAAAATGGAAGGCGTTTTTGGTGCAGCTGCTCAATATTGCCGGCACGGGACCGATTTTCGGCGCGCTGATGGGCGCTGTGTTCGGGCCGGTGGTGTTTTTGTGGATCGTTTTCGGCTCCATTTTAGGCGGCGCCGTGCACGATTACATGAGCGGCATGATCAGCGCCCGGCACGGCGGCGCGTCTATCGCCGAACTGTCCGGCCATTATTTGGGCGGTGTGGTCAAATGGATCATGCGGATCTTTTCGGTGGTCTTGCTGGTGCTGTGCGGCACGGTTTTCGTTACCAGTCCCGCCAGCCTGCTTGACCGGCTTACGCCCGCCTGGATGAACGGCACATTTTGGGCGATCGTTATTTTAGCATATTATTTATTGGCCACATTGCTGCCGATCGATAAATTGATCGGCCGGCTGTATCCCGTGTTCGGCGTGCTGCTGATCGTGATGGCCGGGGCGGCTATGGGCGGCATTATTTTTTCGGGCGGTCGGTATACGATCCCGGAATTGTCTTTGCAGAACCTGCATCCGGACGGCACGCCTGTGTGGCCTTATATGTTCATCACGGTGGCTTGCGGTGCGGTTTCGGGCTTCCATGCAACCCAGTCGCCCATGATAGCCAAATGTATCCGATCGGAAAAAGAGGGCAGAGCCGTGTTTTACGGCGCCATGATCGGCGAATCGGTGATCGCGCTGGTTTGGGCCGCGGCCGGCGTGGCGTTTTACGGCACGACGCAGTTGCTGAGCGAAGCGCTCAAGGGCGGTGCGGCAAATGCGGTGTATGAAATCTCCACCGGCGTGCTGGGCGGCGTTGGCGGTGTGCTGGCGATCGCCGGCGTGATCGTTTGTCCCATCACATCGGGCGATACCGCGTTTCGAAGCGCCCGGTTGATTCTGGCCGAAACGTTTCATCTGGACCAGACTAAAATCAGAAACCGGCTGCTTATTACCATTCCGCTGTTAGCCGTTGGTGGTTTGCTAACCTGGTTTGCCGTTGTGAATGATAACGGCTTTCAAACCATTTGGCGGTATTTTTCCTGGAGCAACCAAACCCTTGCCATGATCGCCCTGTGGGTAGCCACTGCTTATTTGTTAAAAAATGGCAAATACCGGTTCGGCTCTTTGTTAACGGCATTTCCCGCGACGTTTATGACGGCGGTGAGTATTACGTATCTTTTAATGGCCCAGGAAGGTTTTCGTCTCAACCAACTTGTTTCCTACATAGCCGGCGCCGCAGCAGCGGCGGTGCTGTTTGCTTATTATCTTTATATGTTGCTGCAAAGGATCCGCGCCGGCCACGCCGCGCAAACGGTGTAACACGGCAAAAAGGGAAGTGTTCGCTTGAAACGATACGCAATGCCGGTGTTGCTGTTTTTGCTTTTTGAAAGCATTGCAGTGGCACTGTGGCTTACGAAAAACAATATTTTTTACTTATTTAACTTCAGTTATATCGGCCTTTCCCTTTCGCTGGGCGTGCTGTTGTTTATGCGCCGTTACCGTCATGCGCGACGGGTGGTGCAGTTGCTGGTGGGCTTGTATATGCTGCTTTATTTGGGCCTGATATGCCGCGAAAACATGCAAATTGAAGGATTTTGGTATTACCTGTTTACCGGTGTGTTTGAAGCGGCCACCATCCATTACGCGGTCGCCAAAATTTTCGGTCCGCTGATTTTTGGCCGCGGCTGGTGCGGCTATGCTTGCTGGACGGCCATGGTGCTGGATTTTTTGCCCTATAAAACGCCCGCCGGGCCGCGCAAACCCATCGGCTGGCTGCGCTACGTTACCTTTGCCGCTTCTCTCGTTTTTGTTGCGGCGCTGTTTTTAGCCCATGTGGGAAATATAGAACGCATTATGTTTTGGGCCTTTGTAGGCGGTAACGTGTTGTATTACGCGGTTGGCATAGCGCTTGCCGTTGTGTGTAAAGATAACCGCGCCTTTTGTAAATATCTGTGTCCCGTTACGGTGCTGCTAAAACCCATGAGTTATTTTTCGCTGGTACGCATTACCTGCAACAAAGAAAAATGCATTTCCTGCGGCAAGTGCAAACGGGTTTGCCCCATGGACGTGGATATGACCGACAACAGTCGGCGACGGCAAAACGGGACAGAGTGCATTTTGTGTTTGGAATGTGTGAAACATTGCCCGAAAAACGCCCTTTGACCACATTGGTTTAAGCGAGGATAAAGGAGAATTGCTTTATGAAACAACTCGTGGCTATTCTTTTGTGCGCGGCCATACTCACCGCGCTGTTTTCCGCCTGCGGTCCGGCGCGCGAGACCGTTTCTGCGCCGGAAGCACCCGCTTCGCAAACCGAGTCGCCGCAAACCACATCTTCGCAAACGCAGAATAAACCGGCGCAACAACCGGCGTTTGCTTTTCAACCAAAGGTCGCTTCGGTTTATTTGTATGAAGTGTGCGGCGAAGATATGGTACAAACCTGGTTTAATATTGTAGACGCAGTGCTGGCGGGCGAAGATTCGTTTGCCTGCCCCGATCAGGAAACGTACGATTGGACAATTTATCAGTTTACCGACCGGTGCTTTCCGTGCTTTGACGGCTTGTTTCGTGCGGATGTTGATCGCCCGGTGGAAAACGGCGTTGGTCATTTGCTGTATACGTCTACTAAAGAAGAGCGCGAAGCCAAAATTGCCGCGTTTGAAGAATTGGTCGTGGATATTATCAACAAAACCATAAAACCCGAATACACCGACATTGAAAAGGCCTTGGCCTTATACAAGTATTTTTGTGATACTTACCGGTACGATTATGATACGTATAGAAGAATGGAAGAGGAAAGCGTGGATTACCTGAGTTCGTATCGCCTGTTGACGACCGGGACGGGCGTGTGCCAGGAAATTTCCTCCGCCTATTCGTATTTGCTTATGCAAGTGGGGGTGGACGCCACCATTATGATGGGCGATTGGCACCAGTGGTCGTATGTGCGCATGAACGGCAAAAATTATCACATTGATCCCACCTTCGCCCTTGAAAGCAACGATTCTTTGGAATTCTTTATGATGAACGATGAAAAGCGCGACGAAACATATCCGTCTGACCGGCATATTATCGTGGGCGCTTACACGCAGGAACACGAGCACCCCGACTACGTTGCGGACGACGACACCTTCCGTCCGATTTGGAACGCATTTTACGAGCGTTTTGATCACGCCGCTCACTTGATCCACGGCTATACGCTGGATGATAACGGCGAGTCTGTGCCCATGACGTTTGATTACGCCGGCTTTTAACAGCGCGTGGCAACCGCATTTGTAAGGAGACTTTTCGATGGCAACCAGCAAACAGTATTTGGCATTTATTATGGACCAGTTGGCTTCGCTGGACGACGTGAGTTACCGCGCCATGATGGGCGAATACGTTTTGTATTATCGCGGTAAAATATTCGGCGGCCTGTATGACGACCGGCTGTTGATAAAACCGGTCGACGCCGCCTTGACGCTGCTGCCCAACGCGCCGTTAGAAAAGCCCTATGAAGGGGCAAAACCGATGGTGTTGGTGGAAGATGTGGACGATTCTTCTTTTTTGGCCATGTTGGTTGACGCAATGGCCGGCGAACTGCCGCCGCCAAAGCAAAAGAAAAAAGCGACCTGACGGGCGTCCTGCGCGGCAAAACTGCGGTGTGCGCAACCGATCTGTAAGGGAGGCAAGAAACGCAAATGAAAACGATATACCTGGCCGGTGGATGCTTTTGGGGCACCCAAAAGTTTTTTGACCAATTTGCCGGCGTTGTTTCTACACAAGCGGGCTATGCCAACGGCAAAACCGCGGCGCCCACGTATGAAGAGGTGTGCGCCGGCAGCGACCATGCCGAAACGGTCAAAATCGAATTTGACGAATCAGTCATTTCGGTGGCCGACTTGCTGCGGTACTATTTTTTGACCATCGACCCGCTGTCGGTCAACCGGCAGGGGGGCGACGTCGGGCGCCAGTACCGCACCGGTATTTATTATACCGACGCTTCGCTGCTGCCCGCCATTCAGGCCGCCGTTCAGGCGCAAGAGCAAAAATGCGGCGGACCGCTTGCGGTGGAGGTGACCGGGCTGGAACAGTTTTATCCGGCTGAAGAGTATCATCAAAAGTATTTAGATAAACATCCCGGCGGATATTGCCATATTCCCCGGCATTTACTGCACATGCAGCAGTAATCGTAAAGGAGAATTGTATGATACAAATCCAAAAAGCCGCTTTAACGCCGCAAATCCGGCAGCAGCTCATCGCCCTTTCGGAGCAGTGGGTAAAAGAAGATTGCTCGTTCGGTATGCGGGCAAACACGGCGGAAGACCTGCGGGAGCCTTGCTTTGTGGCGCTGGACGGATCGCAGGTGGTCGGCTACGGATTCGGACATTTTTACACCCGCGAAACCGCCAATTCGTACATTCCGGTGGGTGCTTCCTGTTTCGATGTGGATGAATTGTACGTACTGCCCGCCTACCGTTCACAGGGCATTGGCCGGCAGTTGTTTGCGCGTTTGGAACAAGAAGCTGCCGCCGGGGCTGACTACATCACCCTGGCGACCTCCACGAAGGATTACGAACGTGTGCTGTCGTTTTACACCCGGCAAGCCGATATGGTGTTCCATTCGGCGTTTTTGATCAAAAAGACGCACCCCGACCGGTGAGAAAGGAAACTACATGGTAACTGTTCGCAATGCTACGTTGGCGGATCTGCCTGCCATAATGACGATTTACCACAGCGCTCAGGAATTTATGATTCGCTCGGGCAACCCTCATCAGTGGGGACGGCGCTATCCCACCGAGCAACTGATCGCCGACGAGATCCGCCGGGGCGTTTGCTATGTGATAACCAACGAAACCGGCCCTCACGGCGTGTTTTGCGTGTGCTTCGGAGAAGAGCCGACCTATGCCAAAATAGAAGACGGCGCCTGGCCCGATGACGCGCCCTATATTGCCATTCACCGAGTGGCCGGCGACGGCACGCTGCACGGTATTGTGAAAACGGCGGTGGAACACTGTTTGGGTTTTTGCAACGTGCTGCGCATCGACACCCATCCCGATAACCTGCCCATGCAGCGCAGCGTGGCGGCCTGCGGCTTTGTGCGCTGCGGGGTGATACGCGTGGCGGACGGCTCGCCCCGGTACGCCTATCAACTGAACGCCGCGCGAACCCAAACACCGCCGGCGGAAGACTATCAACAGCGTAACGCCCGCACAATAGACCGTTGGGTGCGGGAAGGCTGGGAGTGGGGCGTGCCCATTACGCAGGCGGAATACGAGGCGGCTCAAGCGGGCCGATGGGACGTAAAACTTACGCCGGTTAAAACCGTGCCGCACAGTTGGTTTGGCAATTTGCAGGGCAAACGGGTGCTGGGCCTTGCTTCCGGCGGCGGCCAGCAAATGCCGGTTTTTGCGGCGCTGGGCGCCGATTGCACCGTGTTGGACTATTCGGATGAACAACTGAAAAGCGAACAAACGGTGGCGCAGCGGGAGGGCTATGCGATCGAAATCGTGAAAGCGGATATGACCCGGCCGCTGCCTTTTGCCGACGATTGCTTCGATTTGATCTTTCATCCAGTTTCCAACTGTTATGTGGAGCAGGTGAAGCCGATCTGGCGGGAATGTTTTCGCGTGTTAAAGCCGGGCGGCGTTTTGTTGGCCGGGCTGGATAACGGCGTGAATTATTTGTTTAACGGCGAGGACGAGACCCGCGTGGTGAACGCACTGCCTTTTCACCCTTTGCACAACGCCGACCACATGCGGCAACTGGAACGTGACGATTGCGGCATACAGTTTTCTCACACGCTGGAAGAACAGATCGGCGGCCAGCTGGAAGCCGGTTTTCAATTGACGGCATTGTATGAAGATACCAACGGCGAAGGCCGTTTGCACGAACTGAACGTGCCTTGTTTTGTTGCGACCCGCGCCGTTAAGCCAATGGGGGGTGAAACGCTTGATTGAAACCCGTGATTTGTTGTTGGATAAAGCGGTTCAAGCCGACTGGCAGGCGATGTTTTACAACGTGTGGCGGCATGAGCAAACTGCCCGGTATATGCAGTGGTCGGTCACCTTGCAGCCGGAACAGGCGGTGGACCGTATGCGGCGCACCATAGCGTTTCAGGCTTCCCACGACATGTATACGGTGTATAACAAGCCGACCCGGGAAGCGATCGGTTTTGCGGGGGTGGAACTGCTGCAGCCGGGCGTGTGCGGCGAAATGGGCATTTGTTTGGGACCGGACTATGTGGGCCATGGCTACGGCAAGCAGATTTTGGCCGCTTTGCTGACCTATTGCCGAGAACATTACAACGCCCACACGTTTGTTTACACCGCCCGCGTTGACAACTTGCCTTCACGCCGTCTGGCGGAATCGATGGGCTTTGCATTGGTGCAAACCAAAACCATGCGGTGTGAACGGGACGATACCGACTATGAATACGTCGTGTACCGCAAGGCGCTGGCAGTTGACAAGGCATCTTCTTTTTGTTAAGATTAGTTACGATGAATCCAGCAGAAACGGAATGATGGATATGAAACGGGTCAGAATCACGGTGATGCGCCAGGCGCGGTATGACGATTTGATCGCCCAATACGAAAACCCGCTGGAACATGCTTGCGATATGCGGGTGGGGCAAACTTTTGTGAGCGAGAATTGGCAAAAACCGGCCGGCTTTTGCGACAGCGCATGGGACACGATCTCGCCTTTTGTGATGGCGCTGGCTCACGGTGCCGGCGATTTTTATGACGGCTGGATGAAGAATAAGCATTCCGCTATGCTATCCTGCAACGACGGTTTTCGACCTGTAAGTTTTTTGCTGGAAACGCTGGAATGATTTCGGAATTTATGTTGATCGAACGGAGGAACTGTTATGCAAAAGCCAAAGCATCTTGAACCCGGCGATAAGGTGGCCATTGTCAGCATGTCCAGCGGTATTTTGGGCGAAGAACAGTTTTATCATAAATATGAAATAGCGAAACGGCGACTTGAACAGATATTTGGTCTGCAGGTCGTACCCATGGAAAACGCCCTGAAAGGAACGGCGTATCTGGACGGTTATCCCTACGCCCGGGCCGCTGATTTGATGCAGGCCTTTGCCGACCCGTCCATTAAGGCGGTGTTCAACGCCATCGGCGGGGACGACACCATCCGCACACTGCCTTATATCGATTTTAATATTTTGCGGGACCATCCCAAGATCTTCACCGGATTTTCCGACACGACCACCAACCACTTTATGCTGTATAAAGCCGGCGTTATGAGCTATTACGGCGCATCGGTCATGTGTGATTTTGCCGAGTACGGCGGCATAAACGAATACAGCCTGGGTATGATCCGCAACACGCTGTTTGAGCCCAAGCCTACGCTTGAAATACCTTCGGCGCCGTATTGGTATGACGATGAGGACGAGCGCATTGCGTGGGGGGAGGAAAACCAGCACCGGCGCAAGCCTTATCACCCGGAAGAGATCGGGTATGAATCCATTTTGGGCGGCGGCTGTGTGGAAGGAAGACTCATCGGCGGCTGTTTAGATGTGTTTATTGAATTGATGGGCACGCCGCTTTGGCCCCAACGGGAAGAATGGCGCGACAAGATCTTGTTTTTGGAAACCAGTGGAGAAGATATGTCTTGCGAACAGCTAAGATGGATGTTACGCAATTTGGCGGCGCAAGGCATTTTTGATTTGATCAAAGGCGTGCTGGTGGGCAAACCGGCGCGGCGCAGCAAGTATGAGCCGTATAAGCAGGTGTTTCGCCGCGTGATCGGCGACGAGGCGGCCCAGCATGGTCTGCCGGTGCTGTATAACGTCAATTTTGGCCACGCGGCCCCCATTTGCGTGTTGCCCTATGGCGCGTTGTGCCGGTTAGACGCCGACCGAAAACAACTAACGCTGTTAGAACCCGCAACGGAGTGAATGATGAACAAACGACCTGAATCGCCCGAAACTGAGGCAAAAGAACGGGACGATCGCCCCATGCTGATAACCACGGCCGTGGTACTGGTGCTGCTTTTTTGCCTGATGGGCCTCACAATGGATTACGGTTGGTTCGGTTACGGCAGGGCAGAGCCGGTTGCTGCCGTTACCCCGATCGTTACCACCGTTTCTGTGCCGTCGGCGCCTGCCGCCGCGGCAGACGGCATCGTGCAAGTGAATGTGAACACTGCTTCGGCCAAAGAACTGGAAGCCTTGCCCGGTGTGGGCGAAGTGATCGCACAGCGCATCGTCGACTATCGCGCCGCTAACGGCCCGTTTGCTTCGGTGGACGAACTGGTTCATGTTAAAGGCATTGGCGCCGCCACATTAGAAAAACTGCGCCCTTACGCGGACGTGTAACATAACGCGAAAAAACCTGCAGCCATGCAAAAGCATGGCTTTTTTTGTTGCATAATTAAGCAGCTCGTTTCATACAAGTGGACGAGGTGATGATATGCTCAACGTGATATGGGCGGCGCTGATGGTGGCCGCCGTGGTGTGCGGCATTGCCACCGGCCGGATCGAACAGGTATCTAACGCGGTGTTTTCCGGCGCAAGCGAAGCGGTCAGTGTGTGGATAACGCTGTTGAGCATGTTGGTTATGTGGGGCGGCATGACCGAGATCATGGAGTGTTCAGGCTTGTCTGCCGCTATCGGCCGGGCGCTGGCGCCGTTGGTGCGCCGCCTTATGCCGGAACTGCGGGATCGGCCGAAGGCCTGCACTGCCGTAGCACTGAGCCTGGCCGCCAATATGTTGGGTCTGGGCAACGCGGCTACGCCCTTGGGACTAAAAGCCATGAAAGAACTGCACGCCGCTAACGGCGGCTCTGCAATAGCCGGCAACAGCATGGTCACATTTGTGGTGCTTTGCTCGGTTTCCGTTCAGTTGATCCCTACCGGTGTAGCCGCTTTGCGTGCCGGGTGCGGTTCGGCTTCTCCCATGGCAATTATGCCGGCGGTATGGTTTGCTTCTGCCGGCGCGCTGGTTGTGGGCGTAGGGCTCAGCCGGATGCTGGCCGGGCGCTTTACCGCCGCATGAGCCAAATCGGATCGTATGCGCTGCCGGTTTTGCTGGCGGCCGTTTTGTTGCACGGATTATACAAGCGAGTGCCCGTTTTCGACGCTTTTTTGAACGGCGCGGCCACCGGCTTGCAAACGGCTGTGCGATTATTGCCAACGCTTGTGGGTATGCTCACGGCGGTTGCAATGTTACAAACTTCCGGAGCGGTAGAACTGCTGGCGACGGCGTTGGCCCCGGTTGCTTCTTTGATTGGACTGCCGGCGGAGGTGCTGCCGCTGGCACTGATTCATCCTGTTTCGGGCAGTGGCGCCACCGCCGTGCTGGCCGACCTTTTGCATCGCTTTGGGCCGGATAGTGTCATCGGCAACGTAGCTTCGGTCATGTGCGGTTCAGGGGAAACCACGTTGTATGCCGTAACGGTATATTACGGCTCTTGTGGCGTTACCCGCACCCGCCATACGTTGGTGAGCGCGCTGGCGGCCGATTGCGCCGTTGCCGTGCTCAGCGGTATAGGCGTGCGACTGTTGCTGGCATAATTTAGGACAAACTTTCATAGATTGTAACGTTGGAGGGAACGGCGTGAACGAAAGAGAGCGATTTGACCAGGCGGCTTCGTATCTCAGCGCACCGCTGCGTTCGGTGATCATGGGCTTGCCGAATGAAGTGAAACAACAGGCGCGGGAGATCCGCCTGCGGGCTGAAAAACCGGTATTACTTGTGACGGGCGCACACAGTTTGCCTGTTCGGCAGGACGCAAGCGGTTTAGACCTGCACACCCGTGAGCCGCTGGTATGCTCTTACGAATGCTTGGAACAAACCTTTCGCGCTGTATGCGGCTATTCGATCCATACTTATCAGCAAGAGATCGCACGGGGCTTTTTGACGGTGAAGGGCGGCCACCGGGTGGGCATTGGAGGCACGGCGGTGGAAAAGGACGGCTGTGTAACGATGATAAAAGAAATCTCTTCGTTGAATATCCGCATTGCGCGGCAGGTGTTTGGCACGGCGCAGCCGCTGGTCGGGTTTTCCCAAAAAGGCGGATTGCTGGTAGCGGGACGCCCCGGCAGCGGCAAAACCACGGTGCTGCGTGATTTGTGCCGCCAGCTTGCCGGCATTGAACGGCCGGGTGAAAAGGTAACGCTGATAGACGAACGGGGCGAATTGGCCGCTGTTTGGGACGGCTTACCACAAAACGACGTGGGAATGAATACCGACGTGTTGAACGGTTTTTCCAAAGCCGCGGCGTTAGAAATCGCCGTGCGCAGTTTATCGCCGGATGTGATCGTGTGCGATGAGATAGGCGGCCGACGGGACGCGGAAGAACTGTTGCAGTGCGCTCATGCGGGGGTGCGCATTATGGCCAGCGTGCATGCAGACAGCGTCCGGGAATTATGGCAAAAACCCTGGGTGGTTATGCTGCTGCGAGCCGGTTTGTTTGCTCACATTGCGGTGCTGCCGCCCGTGGTGGGCGGCGGGGACAGCATTAAAACATACGAAACGGAAGAATGGTTGCATGAAATGGATCGGGATATTGCTGGTGGCGGCGGCCATTAACCTGTTTGGTTGGCAGCGGGCCAGACGTTATCGGGGAAGGGTGCATTTTTGGCATAGTATGAATGCCATTGTGAGGGAGTTTGAACCTGCCATTCGTTTTGAAACCCAACGCCCGGATGTGATTTGGACACGTCTGCTGCAAAAGCCGGCTTTTGTTCTTTGGAAAGGAGAAAACGGCCAGGATCCGTTTGCGGTTCAATTTGAAAAAGCGGCAGCCCGGCAAATGGAATCGCTTGCTTTGCCTGCGGATCAACGTCAGGCGGTAGTTGATTTTGCCGACGGATTGGGCACGACCGATCTGGAAGGCCAGCTGGCGCATTGCGAAGCGTATGCAAACCGTTTTTTACAGATGGAACACGCTGCCGAACAAGAGGCGCGCACAAAAGGAAAACTGGCGTGTTGCTTGGCTGCCACCGCTTCGGTGGCCGTGGCCATTGTGCTGCTGTAGCGCCATGATCATAATAGCCCGGAGGGAAACAACGGATGTGGATCTGATTTTTAAAATCGCGGCGGTAGGGATCATTGTGGCTGTTCTGAATCAACTGCTTATCCGCTCCGGGCGGGAAGAGCAGGCGCTGATGACCACGTTGGCCGGGCTGATCGTGGTGCTGTTGCTGTTGGTGCAACAGATCGCCGCTTTGTTTGACACCATAAAAAGTGTGTTTCGCCTATGAGCGTTGGGTTGATTGCAGGCGTGGCGTTATTTACGGCAATGGGCGCATTGCTGCTGCGGCAGTATCAGCCGGTATATGGGCTGGTGTTGGCGGCGGCGGGCGGCACGGTGCTGTTTTTGGCCGCCCTTGGGGCGCTGAATAACGTGTATGGCGATATGCAAAACACGTTGGAGCAAATGGGACTGAACCGTGAGATCCTTCAAGTGCTGTTGAAAACGCTCGGCATTTGCCTGTTGACGCAATTCGGCGCCGACCTGTGCCGGGACGCAGGTGAAACGGCGTTGGCCGGGCAGGTGGAACTGGCCGGCAAATTGATGGCGCTGGCGGCTGCATTGCCGTTGATCCGGCAAGTGGCCGGGGCCGTGACGGCCCTGGTGCGGCCATGAAAAGAATCATTGTGTTTTTGGCGTTGGTTTGGCTGTTGGCCTTGCCGGCAGCCGCGGAAACAGACGTGAACACCGATCCGCTATGGCACGAAACCTACGAAGCCAGCGGCATTGGCGGTTTATACGGTAGTTTAGACCGTGATTTGCAAGTGATGCTGGAGCGATGGGGCTTAGACCCGGATCATGTGTTTGCAGGCGGCTCGCCGGATGGCGGCGCTTTGTTACGCACCGTAGGGGAACTGTTTGCCGCGAGCGTTTCACAGCCGTTGACGGCCGCTGCAACGGCGGCAGGAGCTGTTTTGGTGTGCGCGTTCGCCGTTGCCCTTATAGCCAAAGGCGGTATGGAACCAACCGTGGAACTGTTCTCCGGCCTGAGTGTAGCGGCGATCATTTTGCCGCACGTCGGCTACGCCGTGCAAAAGGCGGCTTCCGCCTTCGCGCTGACAGGGGATTTTATGCTGGCGTTCATTCCGTTGTATGCCGGCATCCTCATCAGCCTGGGCCGCACCGCCACGGTAAGCGGTACCTGTTCGTTGGTGTACGGTTTTGCTCATGGATTGGCCGCACTGGCCGGCGCGGTGTTTATGCCGCTGTTAACGGCGATTTTTGCGCTGGCCACCGGACAGGCGGTAGCAGATGATATGCGGCCCGCCGATTTTTTGGCCGCAGTAAAAAAAGCGTTTACCTGGTTGCTTGGCGCGGTTACCGCGGGTTTTACGGCACTGGTCAGTTTGTCCGGCGCCGTCGGCAACGCCGGCGATTCGGCGTCTCTGCGCGCAGCCAAGTTTGTGGTTGGCAACATGGTACCGGTGGTCGGGCGCACGCTGGCGGATTCTATGGCGGCATTGCAAGGGTATCTCTCTTTATTAAAAACCGGCAGCGGGGCGTTGGGCTTTGCCGTTGTAACGATCCTGCTGCTGCCGGTACTGATCGAATCGGCCTTGTGGCGATGTGTGCTGCGTTTGTTGGAATATGCGGCCCAAATTTTGGGGGTGCAAGGCGCCGCCCGGTTTGCGCGCGCCCTGGGAGACGGATTTGGCCTGCTTCTTGCCGTAACGGTGTGCTGCGCCGCCGCCGCATTGGTGAGCATGGCGGTGCTGCTGTTTGTGGCCGGGTGAAAAGGAGAAAGCGATGGAAGTGATTCGTTCTACCGTGCTGGCTGTGTGCACCGTTTTTTTGGCGGCCGGGTTGGTACGTGTGGCAGCGCCGACCGGCCATATGCAAAAAACAGTGCGTTTGGTGGCCGGCTTGTGCTTGCTGGCTTGTGTGCTGACGCCGGCGTGGCGGTCGGCACCGCTAAATTGGCAAACGCTGTTTTCGGACGATGCGTTTGCACCGCAAGATGCGCTGCCGCGGCAAACCGAACATTTGCTGGAGCAGGCGGCGGTGGAACAGGCTGTCGCCATTGTGCAGGCGGCAGCTGCCGCCCATGGACTGCAAGTTCGTGTGGACCGGGTGCAAACCCAATTGCGCAACGGCGTTGTTTATATTGACCGGGTGGAAGCCCGGGTAAACGGAACGGCGGCCCAAGCGGCCCTGGTGGCACGTGACGCAGGCTGTCAGATCAAAGGGGAAATTGAGGTTTTGCCGATGGAGGAGAAACAGGATGGATTGTAAAAAATGGCTTGCTCTGATTAAAAAACCTACCAAAACCGGCATATTGTTCGCCATAGGGCTGGCCGGCATACTGCTGATCGGCTTGGCCGGTCTGTTCGGCGGCAGGCAGGCGGAAAAACCGGAAATTGCCGCTTCGCGCGTTTCGACCGAAGACTACGCAGCCGCTTTGGAAGAAAAACTACAAAACACGGTGGCCCGCATACGGGGCGCCGGACGGTGCAGCGTGATGGTGACCATGGAGCAAGGCGCCGAATACGTGTACGCTACCGGCGAAAAAACGTCGGTAGACACCTCCCAAACCAGCGAGGACAGCCGGTTTTCCACGGGCAGTCGCGCGTCCGGCGAAGAAACGTATATTTTGATCTCTACCAAAGAGGGGGATCAGCCCTTACTGTTGACCGAACTGGCGCCGCGGGTAAAAGGCGTTGTGGTTGTGTGCAGCGGCGGGGGAGACGCGGTGGTGGCAGATACCATAAAGCGCACCGTCGCCACGGCTGTGGACGTGAGTATGAATCGAATTTGCGTGGTAGAAGGCAATTTGACACAATAATTTATGACCGAAAGGATGCATGAAAAATGAAAAAAACAAACCGGGTTGGCAAACGCACGTTGTTGTTGGGCGCACTTATTTTGCTGTTGGGCCTGGCAGTGTATTTGAATTGGCACTTATCCACGGCGCCGCAGGAGCAGCCGGTGGCCGATCCGGTAAGCGGGTCTATGATGGGACAGGCGGTATTTGTGAATGCAGACGCTTCTTCCGAACCGACCGGCGCTTCAGACTATTTTGACGACACGCGCACCCGGCGTGCCGCCGCGAGGGAAGAGACGATCGCCTCTTTTAAAGAAATCGTAAACAACCCCAAGGCGGACGCTTCGGCTGTGGCGGAAGCTACGCAAAACGCCGCCGCTGTGGCTAAAAACATTGAAACCGAAAGCAATATGGAATCGCTCATTCGGGCAAAAGGATTTCAAGACTGCGTGGTGGTTATTGGCGAAAAAGCGGTAACGGTCGTAGTCAAGTCAGACGGTTTGCTGCCCAGCGATACCGTACAGATCCAGGCCATTGCGCAGGAAACCGGCGGATTTTCTTTGGAAGATGTGAAAATAATTGAGGTAAAATAGTTGAGAATTCGAATTTTTGTGGTATAATGGGGCAAAGGAGATGAGATCATGGATCAACAACAAACCAATCAGCGCAACGGCGAACTGGTTATTTCGGAAGAAGTTGTAGCCAAGGTTGCCGGTGTGGCGGCACAGGACGTTGCGGGCGTTGCCGGCCTGGTCAACATTCCCAGCGACATAAAATCTGTTATCAAGCGCGACCGCTCCGTGCGTGCGATTCGTGTTTCGTCTATGGAAAGCGCCATGACCATTGATATTGCCATTGCGGTTAAGGCGGGCTTTAAGCTGGATGAATTGTGCCTGAACGTGCAAAAAGCCGTGAAAAGCGCCGTGCAAAACATGGTGGGCCGCCCGGTGGCAAAAGTCAACGTGATCGTGGACGATATCGTGCTGCCTGATCAAACGCAAAACGGATAAGGAATTACACCGATATGAACAGAACGGAAGCCAGAGAGCAGGCCTTTATCCTGGTCTTTGAAAAGAGTTTTCGGGGAGAAGAAATCCCCGAATTGATCGAATCGGCAAAAATTGCACGGGATCTGGAAGACGACCCCTTTATGGTCGAATTGGCCGAGGGTACCTTCAGCCATATCGATACGATCGACGCGATAATCGCAAAGTATTGCATTGGATGGAAGATCGACCGCATTGCCCGGGTTTCGCTGGCCATCATGCGGTTGTGTTGCTTTGAATTGCTGTATCGGCCGGATATTCCGGTGAGCGTTTCGATCGATCAGGCGGTGGAACTTGCCAAAAAATTCGCCACGGAGGAGGACGCCTCCTTTATCAACGGCGTTTTGGGCACGGTCGCTCGCACGGAGGAATTGAAAAAACAATGATCGTTTTAGGGATAGATACCAGCAACTATACCACATCGGCCGCTTTGTGGCAGGACGTCCCTTCATCCATGAATACCGCCTCACAACTGCTGAACGTACAGCCCGGGTCGCTCGGGCTGCGGCAGAGCGAGGCGGTTTTTCAACATACAAAGGCTTTGAACGCCGTGCTGGACCGGGTGTTAACCAACGCTCCCGGCCCGGTGGATGCGATCGGCGTTTCGGTCAGTCCCCGCAGCGAAAACGATTCGTATATGCCGTGCTTTTTGGTTGGGCGCATGGCGGCCCATGCCATTGGTTCCGCTTTGTCGGTGCCGGTGGTGGAAACCTCCCACCAGGCGGGCCATATTGCTGCGGCGGCATTCGGCGCAGGCCGTACCGATTTGCTGAACAGCCGGTTTTTGGCGTTCCATTTTTCCGGCGGCACTACCGACGCGGTGCTGGCGGAGCCGACTGCCGATCACACGCTGCACATTACGCACGTTGCCGGGTCGTTGGATCTGAAGGCCGGCCAGGCGATAGACCGTGTGGGCGGCATGCTGGGTCTGGCCTTCCCGGCCGGAAAAGAACTGGACAAGCTTGCCTTGCAAGGCATGGCGCCCCTGAAGCCCAAGCCCGTTATGCGAGACGCCGACTGCAGTTTATCGGGCATTGAAAACCAATGCCGGCAATTATTGCAAAAGGGCGCGCGTGCGCAGGACGTGGCGCGTTATTGCATAGAATGCGTCGGCGCGGCGGCCGCCGGGATGACACAAGCGCTATTAGCCCGGTATGGCGATTTGCCTGTTTTGTATGCCGGCGGCGTTATGTCTAACACTTTACTGCAGCAACAACTGTCTCGCCGATTCGGCGGCATTTTTGCACCGCCCGCCTTTTCGTCCGATAACGCGGCCGGCGTGGCGGTATTAGCCAAATGGAAAATAGCAGGTGAACTATGAGCAATCTCGTTATCACGGTATCACAGCTTAATCAATATGCCCGCTCGCTGTTGGAACAGGACCAACACCTGGCCAGCGTGTTTGTGTGCGGTGAAATATCCAATTTTACCAACCATTACCGGTCGGGCCATTGGTATTTAAGTTTAAAAGATGAAAACGCCGTGATCCAGGCGGTGGTGTTTCGCTCGTCGGCACAGCATATCAAGTTTTTACCGCAGGACGGCATGCGGGTGATTTGCCACGGGCGTGTCACGCTGTACGACCGGGACGGCCGCTATCAACTGTATATTGACGATATGCAGCCTGACGGTCTGGGTGCGTTGAGTCTTGCTTATGAACAACGCAAGGAAAAACTTGAAAAACTGGGCTTATTTGCCGAAGAACACAAGCAACCGTTGCCGCCGTATCCGGAAACCATAGCGGTGGTCACGTCGCCAACCGGCGCGGCTTTGCAGGATATCCTGAATATTTTGACCCGCCGTTACCCGCTGGCCCGGGTGCTTTTGTGCCCGGTGCAGGTGCAGGGAGAAGCGGCGCCCGCCCAACTAACCGATATGATGGACAAGCTTTCGGTGCGCAACGACGTAGACGTGATCATCATCGGCCGGGGCGGCGGCTCGCTGGAGGATCTGTGGGCCTTTAACAGCGAAGAACTGGCTTTTGCCATTTACAATTGTCCCATTCCGGTCATTTCCGCCGTGGGACATGAAACAGACTTTACCATTGCTGATTTTGTGGCTGATCTTCGGGCGCCAACGCCTTCGGCGGCTGCAGAATTGGCTGTGCCGGACGCGCAAGATCTGGCGGTCGGGCTGGCCGGGGTGCGTGCGCGCATGCGAGCGGCATTGCAGCGCATGGTGCAAACCGGTCAACAACGGCTTGGCGCGGTGCTGGCTTCGCCCAAATTCACGGCGCCTGCCACTATGCTGGACCCTTATTACCAGCGGGCAGATACCGCCTGGCACCGGGCTCAACTGGCTGCGCATAACGCCCTGCGGTTGTACCAAAGCCGATTTGACGGTCTTTCCGGCCGGCTAACGGCCTATTCGCCCTTGGGGGCGCTGCGGCGCGGTTATGCCATTGCCCGCAAAAACCAAACCATTTTACAACGCGCTGACCAGGTGGCGGTGGGAGACCGCATCGATCTGCAGCTGTCGCAAGCAGTTTTGACTTGCACGGTGGATAGCGTGAAAAGGGAGGAGGAACAGAACCATGCCCAATAAAGAAACCATGACGTTTCAACAAGCCATGGAACGGCTGGAAGAGATCGTGCGCCTGTTGGAAGAAGGCAGCCGGCCGTTAGAAGAATCGGTGGCGCTGTATGAAGAAGGCGGCCGGTTGACCGCCCTGTGTCAACAGCGGCTGGCGGCGGCCCGGCTTAGAATTGAAGAGATCGATAAGGAGAAATCCGAATGAACGTGAAACAACAGCTGCATGACTATGCCGCTTTAACAGAGGAAGCGTTGACCGCCGCACTGCCGGAATCACACACGTTATATCCGGCATATGACCGGTTGGTAGAGGCGATGCGCTATTCGTTGTTGGCAGGCGGCAAGCGGATCCGTGCGACGCTTTGCTTGGAGTTTTGCCGCTTGTGCGGCGGCGCGCCGGAACAAGCGCTGCCTTTTGCCTGCGCGCTGGAAATGGTGCACGCCTATTCGCTCATTCACGATGATCTGCCGTGCATGGATAACGATGATATGCGCCGGGGCAAACCTTCGTGTCACATAGTGTTCGGCGAAGCCGAAGCTATGTTGGCCGGCGATGCACTGCAGGCATTGGCTTTCAAAACGGCTCTTTCGGCGCGCGATGTTTCGCCCCGCGCTGTGGTGCAAGCGGCTAAAACATTGGCGGCATGCGCCGGATATGAAGGCATGTGCGGGGGACAGGCTATGGACTTGGAGGCTGAGCGCATTCCCTCAAATTTGCAAACGCTCACCGAAACCGACGCCGGCAAAACCGGCCAAATGATACGGGCTGCCGCTGTAATGGGTTGCTTGGCCGCCAATGCAGAGCAAACGCGTATTGATGCTGCGCAGCAATATGCGGATGAGATCGGTTTGGTGTTTCAAATGGTGGACGACGTGCTGGACGTGACAGCGACCGAAGAAGAGTTGGGTAAGCCCATCGGCAGCGATGAACAGCAGCACAAAACCACCTACGTGACCTTGTTCGGAGTGGAAAAAACCATGGAATACGCCGCTGTTCACACCCGTCGAGCCAAAGATGCGTTGGCTGTGTTTGGTGCGGATGCAACGTTTTTAACAGAATTGGCAGATTGGCTGCTTAACCGTAAATCCTGATGAAAAGGATGATTGGCTTTGTTGGAATCCATTCACGGACCGGAAGACGTAAAAGCTTTATCGGCTGACCAGCTTCCGGCACTGTGCGAAGAGATTCGCCGTGTTATGATTCAAACCGTTGCTCAAAACGGCGGCCATTTGGCTTCTAACTTGGGAACGGTGGAACTGACGGTGGCTTTGCACCGGGTGTTTGATTCTCCACGGGATCATTTAATTTTCGACGTCGGACATCAATGCTACACCCACAAACTGCTTACCGGACGATACGACCGCTTTGCTACCTTGCGGCAGGAGGGCGGTCTTTCGGGCTTTACACGACCGGACGAAAGCGATCATGACGTGTTTGTTTCGGGCCACAGCAGCACGTCGGTTTCGGCGGCGCTGGGGCTTTCGGTAGCGGGCGCGTTGGAAAATAACTCTCATTATACGGTGGCTGTTATCGGCGACGGCGCCCTTACCGGCGGACTGGCATACGAAGCGCTCAACAACGCCGGGCGCATGAAAAACACCCGGCTGATCGTGGTACTCAACGATAACAAAATGTCGATTTCCCGCAATGTGGGGGCTATGGCGCGGCATTTGGCTGTTATTCGCTCACGACCGGGCTATTTTAAAGCAAAAACGGCATTTTCCGCTTTTCTCACTAAAATCCCCCTGATCGGCAAACCGCTCAACCGGGGGTTGTTTGCGTTAAAAACCCGCATTAAGAATTTATTGTATAACAGCACGATGTTCGAAGATATGGGCTTTGCTTATTTGGGCCCGATAGACGGACACGATCTGACTGCTTTGCAGAATTGTATGGAAATGGCCAAGCATATGAACCGGCCGGCGCTGATACACGCATGTACCTGTAAGGGGAAGGGCTATGCTTTTGCCGAAAAAACGCCTAAACAATACCACGGCGTTGCGCCGGGCATGGACCCGGATACCGGAACTTGCCGTCCTTCTGCCGCTGGTTTTTCACAAACGTTTGGCCAAACGCTTTGTCGTTTGGCGGCTGATAATCCGCGGCTGTGCGCCGTTACCGCCGCCATGTGTGACGGCACGGGCCTGAGCACCTTTGCCAAAGCTTTTCCCGAACGGTTTTTTGACGTGGGCATTGCCGAAGAGCATGCCGTTACCTTTGCCGCCGGTTTGGCCAAAGGCGGCATGCTGCCGGTGGTTGCGGTGTATTCCGCCTTTTTGCAGCGTGGGTATGATCAATTGATCCATGACGTGGCGGCCCAAGGACTTAAAGTGATCGTTTGCGTAGATCGGGCCGGTTTTGTGGGCGAAGACGGCGAAATGCACCAGGGTTTGCTGGACGTGGCTTACAGCCGGTCGATCCCGGGCGCCACGGTGTATTCACCCTGCAATTTTATGCAGCTGCAGCACGATTTGGAACGGGCGGTCGAGGAAGACGGTTCGTTGATATTGATTCGCTACCCACGGGGCGGCGAGCCGGCGACGTTGGCGGGTGTGGACTTGCCCGCCGGCAACGCTACGGCGCTGTGCCACACGCCCGGCGCTTCGGCGGCATTTGTGTGTTACGGCCGGGTTTCGGCCGCGTGTTTAGCGGCGGCGCGCACGATGCAAAGCAACGGCGCGGCTGTAGACGTGATCGCCCTTAACCGCATAAAACCGCTGCCCGAACATTTGCTTGACCTGCTGGCAGGTTATCGGCATTTGTTTTTGGTGGAAGAGGCCTATGCCACCGGCGGCTTGTTCCAAGAAATTCTTGCAAGTTTATGCATAATCTGTTATAATGGTCGCGTTCATACCAGAAACGTTGCCGAAGAATTTGTGCCCCAGGCAACGGTGGATCGCTGTTTAGAGCAATTCGGCCTGGATGCCGACCATTTGGCACAATGGGCCAGCGACTGTTTGAAAGGAGATTGAGCATGGCACAAGCGCAGCGGTTAGACGTGGAACTGGTTCGTCGTGCATTGGCGCCCAGCCGTTCGCGTGCGCAAGCCATGATCGGGGCAGGGCAGGTGCTGTGCAACAACACCGTTTGCCGCAAAGCAGCCATGCCCGTTTTGCCGGAGGACGAACTTGCCGTTATGCCTGATGAGCAACGTTTTGTCGGCCGCGGCGGATTCAAACTGTTGAAAGCCATTGAAACGTTTCATATAGACCTGAACGGCGCCGTTGCGATGGACGTGGGCGCTTCTACCGGCGGTTTTACCGATTGCATGCTGCAGCACGGCGCGGCCCGTGTGTATGCGGTGGACGTGGGCTCCGGCCAGTTGGACGCAAGCCTGCGGGCGGATGAACGGGTGATTTGTATGGAAAACTGCAACGCCCGTTATTTGACCCGGGAACAGATCCCCGAACCGCTTTCTGTTATTTCGGTAGACGTTTCCTTTATTTCTCTCACCAAAGTTGTGCCGGCGCTGGTGCCGTTGCTGTGTGAAAACGGCTGTTTGGTGTGCTTGATCAAACCGCAATTTGAAGCCGGCCGCGCCCATGTTGGTAAAAACGGCGTTGTGCGCAACAGCGCCGTGCACGTGCAGGTGATAAACGACGTAGTGCAGGCCTTGACAGCGCGCGGCTTGGTTTTGACCGGCCTTACGTATTCGCCCATTCGCGGGGGCGAAGGCAATATTGAGTATTTAGCGGCGTTTGCCAAGCAAACCCGCTGTTCGGCCGCGACGCCGCTCACCCCGGAACAGGTGGTGGCGGCTGCCCACGAAACGGGAGGTGTTACCGCGTGAAAACGGCGCTGATTGTGAAAAAAGGATCGGATGCGGCCCAACAGGCGGCCGCCAAAATGAAAGCTCAGTTAGACGCGCATGCCATTGCTGTGGTACCGGCCGACACACTCCAACAGGTCGATTTTGTTACGGCGGTGGGCGGCGACGGCACCATTATGCATGCCGCCAAGCAAGCGGCGCTGTTCAATAAACCCGTTTTAGGCGTGAACGCCGGCCATGTTGGTTTTCTGGCCGGTATGGAACCGGATGAAGCCGGCCTGCTGACCGCCTTGGCCGACGGCAATTATCGGGTGGAAGAACGCATGCTGCTGGAAGTTATGTTTACCCAAAACGGTCAACCCGTTACGGCGCTGGCATTAAACGAAGTTGCCGTTACTCGTGGCGGGCCGGCCCGCATGCTGGATATTCAGGTGCGTGTGGGCGATCATCGGCAAATACTTTCTTACCGGGCTGACGGCCTGCTGGTGGCCACGCCCACCGGATCTACGGCTTATTCGCTTTCGGCCGGGGGACCGGTGTTGGATCCTTCCATAGAAGGCATGGTGTTAACGCCTTTGTGCCCCTATTCTCTGCAGGCCCGTTCGCTGGTGTTTGCCGCCGACCACGTGTTGCATATCAGCGCCCGCTGTCAAGCCAAAGTGGGGGTGTATGTTTGTGTGGACGGGGAAGACCCGCTGGACGTTTCCGGGCAAGAAATCACGGTTCGCCGCGCAGTCGACCGTCGGGTGCGGTTGATCCGCTTGAAGGATGACCCCTTTTTTATCGCCTATAAGAATAAGATCATTGACAGGAGCAACTGATATGAAAAAACAACGCCAGCAGGCTTTATTGCAGATCGTGGCGCAGCACGTTGTGGAAACACAGGAAGAATTGCTGCAATTTTTGCGCGACGCCGGATTTGACGTGACGCAGGCAACGATTTCGCGCGATATGAAAGAACTGCGGCTGATTAAGGCGTTGGACGCGCAGGGCCGCTACCGCTATATGAGTCCCCCGGATGATTTGCCGGCGCCCCACAACCGCTACGCCGGTATTTTTCAAGACACGGTGATCTTTGCAGATTACGCCATGAACAATGTGGTGATCAAGTGCCACAGCGGCATGGCCAACGCCGCCTGTGCTGCGTTAGACCAAATGGACCTTTCTTCCATTGTTGGCACTTTGGCGGGTGACGATACCATTTTAGTGGTTACTCGCACGGAAGAGCAGGCCCAGCGCCTGAGTTTGGATATTCAAAATATGCTGCAATAGATTCTCGTTTTGCGTTTGCTGTTTTACTTAAAGGCGGACAATGCCGAAAAGGTGATGGATCGTGTTACGTTCGCTTCAAATTGAAAATGTGGCGGTTATTGAAAAAGCCCAAATCGATTTCGACGACGGTTTTTGCGCCTTGACCGGCGAAACCGGCGCCGGTAAATCGATTTTGATCGATTCACTCAGCGCCGTGTTGGGCAGCCGCACGTCAAAAGACCTGGTGCGCCGCGGCAGCGAACGCGCCGCCGTTACCGCGTTGTTCGAAGAGTGTTCCGCCGTTGTGATGGAACTGCTCAAGGAAATGGGCTTTGCCGCGGATGACAACAGCCTGTTATTGCAACGCATTATCACGGCGGACGGCCGCACCACCTGCCGCATCAACGGCTATCCGGCCAACGCGACCGTGATACGCCGGTTGGCGGTCCATTTGGTCAACATTTACGGCCAGCAGGAAAATCATGTTTTGCTGGATCCTGCCGGCCACGTGGATTTTGTAGACCGGTTGCTGGACGATGACGCGCTGGTATTTCGATACCAACAAGCCTATAAGTCTTTGCGTGTGTTTGAAGCCGAACGGGACGCTTTGCAGATGAACGAAGCCGACAAAGCCCGCCGGATCGATATGCTCAAGTATCAAGTGAATGAATTAACGGCCGCCAATTTGCAAATAGGCGAATATGAACAACTGCAGGCCAGGCAAAAGGCCATTGCCAACGCCGAAAAGATCGCCGCCGCGTTTGCCGGCGTAATGGCTATGCTGGACGGCGACGGGGAACAGGCCGGCGCTGTGGATCTGACCCGTTCTGCAGCCGAACAGTTGGCTGAATGCTCACGCTATTTGAATGTGGCCGAACAAAGCGAACGGCTTACCTCTATGGGCTATGAACTGGAAGCCCTGCGCGATGAGATACGCGGCCTGGCGGACGATTTGATGTTTGACCCGCAAGAGCAGGCAGCGTTGGAAGAACGGCTGGACGTGTTGTATCATCTGGCTCGTAAATACGGCTCTAACGAAGAAGATATGCTGGCATTTTTGCAGAAGGCGCAGGATGAACTGGACGCGCTGGAACGCACGGATGAAGCGATGCAGGCGCTTAACGGTCAAATCGACGCCGCGTTAAAACACGCGCAGGATCTGGCGGCTGAACTTCGGGCGCAGCGGCATGCGGCGGCAAAAAAACTGGACGCGGCCGTGGCGGAAGAACTGCGCTTTTTGAATATGCCGGACGTGGCGTTCAAAACTTCGTTTACCGAATGCGCCCTGTATAACGGCGGCAGCGAAAGAGTGGAGTTCTTGATTTCCGCCAACCCGGGCGAGCCTCCCAAACCGTTGGCAAAAATTGCTTCCGGCGGCGAACTTTCCCGCATCATGTTGGCCATCATCAGCGCGCTTACGCAAAAAGACGACGTGAGCACTATGATTTTCGACGAAATAGACGCCGGCATCAGCGGCCGCGCCGCTTTAAAGGTGGGGGACAGACTGAAAAAAACAGCCAAGGGCCGGCAGGTGATATGCATTACCCATCTGGCCCAGATCGCCGCCAAAGCAGACGCCCATTACTTAATAGAAAAAACCGTGCGGGAGGGTCGCGCCGTTACGTCGGTCACCCGGTTACTCGGCAATGACCGCCTGCAGGAGCTTGCCCGCATCATCGGCGGCCCATCGGCTACCGAAGCGGCCCTGCAGACCGCCCGAGAACTGATAGAAGAATCGAACGATCAACAATAGATAGGAGTAGTTTTAATGACGTTATATGAAGAACTGGTGGCCCGCGGGCTGATCGCGCAGGTTACCAATGAAGAAGAGATCCGATCGATGATCAACGCCGGCAAAGCCACTTTTTATATCGGTTTTGACTGCACGGCCGATAGTTTGACCGCCGGTCATTTTATGGCGCTTACGCTGATGAAACGCCTGCAAATGGCTGGTAATAAGCCGGTTGCGCTCATCGGCGGCGGCACCACCATGATCGGCGACCCTTCCGGCCGCACCGACATGCGCAAAATGCTCACCCGGGAAGACATTGACCATAACGCCGCCTGTTTTAAGCGGCAGATGGAACGGTTTATCGATTTTTCCGACGGCAAAGCCATGATGGTGAACAACGCCGACTGGCTGTTGAGCCTGAATTATGTGGAATTGCTGCGGGAAGTCGGCGCCTGTTTTTCGGTGAACAATATGCTGCGAGCGGAATGCTATAAACAGCGTATGGAAAAGGGCTTGTCTTTTTTGGAATTCAATTATATGATCATGCAGTCGTATGATTTTTATTATCTGTTCCAGCACTATGGCTGCAATATGCAGTTTGGCGGCGACGATCAATGGTCAAATATGCTGGGCGGCACCGAGCTTATACGCAAAAAGTTGGGCAAAGACGCTCACGCTATGACGATCACGCTGCTGACCGATTCCAACGGCAACAAAATGGGCAAAACCGCCGGCAACGCCGTGTGGCTGGATCCTGCCAAAACGACGCCGTATGATTTTTATCAATACTGGCGCAACGTGGGCGACGGCGACGTGATAAAATGCATGAAAATGCTCACCTTTGTGCCGCTGGATGAGATCGAGCAACTGAGCAAGGCTGAAGGCAGCGAATTGAACGCCGTGAAAGAGCGGCTGGCATGGGAACTCACCGCTATGGTGCACGGCAATGAAGAAGCTGACAAGGCGCAGCAGGCTGCCCGCGCTTTGTTTGGCGGCGGCGGCGATTTGCAAGACGTGCCTGCCACCCAACTGACCGACGCGGATTTTTCCGATGGCGGTATTGCCGTTTCCGATTTGCTGGTGCGCTGCGGTTTGGCCGGCTCAAAAGGGGAGGCCAAGCGGCTTATTCAGCAAGGCGGCATTGCGGTGAACGATGAAAAGATCGCCGATCCCTTTGCCACGGTGCCGGCTGCTGCTTTTGCCGAGGGATATGCTATGATCAAAAAAGGAAAAAAGACCTATCACAAGGCGCTTAAATAGGCCAAAAGCACAAAAACGCCGCTTACCCGACCGGTAAGCGGCGTTTTATTTGTTAATCGATTTTGGTAACAGTTTGCACGGTAAGCGTTTGGTTTGCTACCGTGAATTGAACGTTAAAACCGGCAAAGTGCATGCCATAAACACGTGCCGGGTCGCTGACATAGGCGGGACGCGGGTCTTGCGCTAACACGTTAACCAGCGCCGAACGCAAATGCTCTGGCATAACCGCCAGCACATCCGGCGTGGCAACAACTGCCAGCGGATGCCATTCGGTTGCCGCGGCAAAACCACCGGTGGCGGCGGGAATACAATCAGCATAAGGCAAATATGGCTTTATATCGTAAATCGGCGTGCCGTTCATTAAATCAGCGCCAGCCACAATCAGTTCCGGACCGTTTGCCTGCCGTATGGCTACCAGCCGCACCACAGAAAGACCAATCGGGTTAGGCCGAAAGGGTGAACGGGTGGCAAACACCCCCATGCGTTTGTTGCCTCCCAGACGGGGCGGCCGCACCGTGGGAGACCAGCCCTCGCGTTTGGCCTTGGAAAACTCCCATAATATCCAAATGTGAGAAAAATCTTCCAGTCCGCGCACCGCTTCCGGGTCCCGGTATGCCGGTTCAAACACAATGCGGCCCCGCAATTCCTCCACCAGTCCGCTTTGGCGCGGAATGCCGAATTTGTCGTTAAACTCCGTTTCAATAAACGCAATAGGCTGCATGGTGCGTTCCCTCCTTACAAAATTCGGCTATACTTTCGTATAGCCGAACATGTGACTGGGCCTGTAAGCCGAGTTCTGTTAAAAACGGTCATCTATCTCGACGCCGGATTGCTCCGGTCGCTCCAGCCGTCTGTTGAAACACACCGGGCCGGTGTATCGTTTCGGTCGACGTTGCTCCGGATAGGGTTTGCATGGCCGTGCGGTCTCCCGCACGCCGGTGAGCTCTTACCTCGCCTTTCCACCCTTGCCGGCAAAAACCGGCGGTATCTCTCTGTTGCACTTTCCCTAAGGTCACCCTCGGCGGCCGTTAGCCGTTATCCTGCCCTGGGGAGCTCGGACTTTCCTCATGGGTTGCCCCACGCGACCGTTCAGCCCACTCACACTCAAAAGTATAGACAAATCGGGCGATTTTGTCAAGTATTTTCCGGGACAGCCCTGCATAAGCATAAAACGAGGTGAGTGCATGAAACACGAATGGAACTGGGACGATTTGCCCCTTTCGGAGACAACGGAACAAACAAATCCCGCGCAGACGGAACGAACACAACCCAAACCGAAAACCGGCGACCCGTTGGTGCGCTATGTGTTTTCTCAATTTGCGGTTTGCCTGGCGGCGCTTGCCGCCGTGGCGGTCATTACCTTGTTGGGAGGCGACGTATACCGCAACGTGCGGGATAAATATATCGATTTGTTTTGCGACCCTACCACGGTGGACGAAGTGGTGGACGTGCTCAGCCGCCGCCTGCAAACCGAAAGCGCGCCTGCGGCGGTAACACCCACCGAAACGGCGCGGCCGGAGAAGACGGAAAACCATGCGTCTTCCTTCCGCTCTCTGCAGCCGGTCGCGAGCGAAAAAAACGCGTCCGCAACGCTCGCCGCCCAAGCGCCTGTGGCCACAACGGCTAACCTTACGCGTCAAACAGTCGCCGCAAATCAAATGGCACTGCCGGTCCATGGCAACGTAACGTCGGAATTCGGCTATCGACTGCATCCGATTTACGGTACCACTTTGTTTCATGGCGGGGTGGACATCGGCGCCGAGTTGGGCAGCGACGTATGTGCGGCGTTAGACGGAGAAGTCGTAACGGCTGAATACAGCGAATCATACGGCAATTATATTGTGGTGGATCACGGCGGCGGCTTTCAGACGGTTTACGGCCATTGCAGTAAACTGCTGGTGCAGGAAGGCGACCGGGTGAAAAAGGGCCAGACCATAGCACTGGTGGGGAGCACAGGGGTTTCCACCGGTCCGCATTTACATTTTGAAGTGCGCAGCGGCGGGCAAAAGATCGATCCACGCTGGCTGATCGACTTGGAATGAATTTCACTGTCGGGCGCTGCCGTTTCAGCATTAGCCCACTGTTTTCAGCCATGGCAGCTCTGCTGCTGTTGATTGATACGACCGGCATGATGCCGGCGCTGTTGGGCGCCATGCTTTTGCACGAAGCCGGCCATTTTTGCGTTATGCTCGCCTTCGGCTGCCCACCCGCGGCAGTGCGGCTGCATTTGTTTGAGGTTGCCATTAACGCGCCGGTGGCTTCGCTTTCTCCTTTTAGGCAGGGGTTGGTTGCCGCCGGCGGTTTGCTGGTTAACACAGCGGCGGCGTGTGTGTGCACCGGCCGTTTCGGCACGGCCAACTGGCTGCTGGCCGTGGCCAACGGATTGCCGCTGTATTCACTGGACGGCTATCAACTGCTGGCGGCGGTTTTGTTTGGCGCCAAACGCCGCTGTTTGATATTGGCGATCGTAAGCACAACGGCCGCCGTTTGCATGGCCGGCGCGATCGGTTTGTATTGCTGGCGTTTTCACGATCCGCTTCCGCTGTTGTATCTGATCTATCTTGTTTTGCTTGTGCTGCGCGGCAAAAAGGCGAAAAACTGTCTTGCATCTGCGGGGGGAATGGTGTAAACTAAAAGAAAAAACAGGAATGGTGTATGCATGGATCCTATTCTTTTAGATACGTTGCTGGCCAAGGTGCAAAAGCCGGGCCGCTATACCGGCGGCGAGCTGTATAGCGTGGTAAAAAACAAAGCCGACGTGGACGTCCGTTTTGCGTTTTGTTTTCCGGACGTGTACGAGATCGGTATGTCGCATTTGGGTATAAAAATACTGTATTCTGCTTTGAATGCTATGAACGGCGTGTGGTGTGAACGGGTGTTTGCGCCTTGGGACGATATGGAGCAACAAATGCGCCGGCATGGCGTGCCGTTGTATGCGCTGGAAAGCAAAGATCCGCTGACCGATTTTGATTTTATCGGTTTCACCCTGCAATATGAACTGTGTTACACCAACGTGCTGAATATGCTGGACCTGGCGGGTGTGCCGCTATTGGCGGCCGACCGGGGCGAAGACGATCCGCTGGTAGTGGCAGGCGGACCCTGCACCTATAACAGCGAACCCATGGCCGATTTTTTTGATATTGTTTTGTTGGGCGAAGGGGAAGAATCCATTTGCGAAATGATGGAAGAATACCGCAAAGCGCGGGCCGCCGGCTGGTCGCGCCGGGACTTTTTGCGCCACATGGCCGATCTGCCCGGGTTTTATGTACCGCGTTTTTATCGGGTGACCTACCGGGATGACGACAACACCGTGGCGGCGATCGAGCCGCTGGACGGCGTGCCGGCCACCATTCGGAAACGCATTATGCAAAACATGGATAAAGCTCACTATCCCGAACACTTTGTAACGCCGTATATCGAAGTGATACACGACCGTGCGGTGGAAGAGATCTTTCGCGGGTGTATTCGTGGCTGCCGTTTTTGTCAGGCTGGTTACGTGTATCGTCCCATTCGGGAAAAATCGCCTGCGGTCATCAACGCCCAGGCCCGCAGTCTGTGTGAATGCAGCGGATATGAAGAATTGTCGCTTTCTTCCTTAAGCACCAGCGATTATCGGCGCTTGCATGAATTGCTTACGTTGATGCTGCAGTGGACCGAGCCGGAACAAGTGAGCATTTCGCTGCCTTCCTTGCGGGTGGACAACTTCCCTAAAGAACTGATGGACCGTATTCAAAGCGTGCGCAAAAGCGGCCTGACCTTTGCGCCGGAAGCCGGCACGCAGCGCTTGCGCGATGTGATTAACAAAAATGTCACAGAAGAAGAGGTCATCCGCACGGCCAAAACCGCGTTTTCGGGCGGCAATACGTCGGTAAAACTCTATTTTATGATGGGCCTGCCAACCGAAACCATGGAAGATATCGAAGGCATTGCCGCGTTGTCCCAAAAAGTGGTGGACACGTACTACCATATGCCCAACAAGCCAAAAGGTCGGGGCGTTACGGTTTCTACCAGCGTTTCCGGCTTTGTGCCAAAGCCTTTTACGCCGTTTCAGTGGGAACCGCAAAACACCGTTGAACAATTGCAGGAAAAGCAAATGCACTTGGCGCACACCGTAACCAGTAAAAAAATCAGTTTAAGTTGGCACGATGCGAACGTGAGCTTTTTGGAAGGCGTTTTTGCCCGGGGCGACCGTCGGCTGGCACCTGTGTTGGTGGAAGCCCACAAGCGAGGCTGTAAATTTGACAGTTGGAGCGAGTTTTTTGATCTTGGCGTGTGGCGGCAAGCTTTTGACGCCTGCGGCGTCGATCCGACCTTTTATAATTGCCGCAAGCGGGAATATACCGAGGTTTTGCCATGGTCTCATATCGATATCGGCATTCGGCCGGAATTCTTTATTCGGGAAAGCCAAAAGGCGCACCAAGGGGTTACCACGCCCCACTGCCGGCAGCAATGTGCCGGATGCGGCGCCAACCGGCTGTGCGAAACGGGGTGTGATCTATGACCTTTTACGACGTGCGCGTTTGGTTTACCAAGCAAGGAGACCTGAAATATATTTCGCATTTGGATCTGAACCGGTTTATGCAGCGGTCGCTTAAGCGGTCGGGCTTGCCTTTGTGGCATACGGAAGGGTTTAACCCCCATCCGTACGTTACGTTTGCACTGCCCCTTTCGCTGGGACAGGAAAGCGAATGTGAGATTTTTGATTTTCGCCTTACACGCGTTATGCCGGCCGAAGAAGTAAAAGCGGCCTTGAACGCCGTAATGCCGCGGGATATGAAGGTGCTGCGAGTGGCGGCGCCGGTGCAAAAAGCAAAAGTGATCGCCCGGGCGGCGTATCGCATCTGTCTGCCCGGCTGGGCGCCGCTGCGCGATAAAACGGCCGACTTCCTGTGCCGGCAGTCGATTGAAGTGCAAAAGCACACCAAAAAGGGCGGCGAATCCACGGTGGATCTGGCGCCCGCTTTGGGCGACGTGAGTTTGACGACAGAGGGCGAAAACCTGATTTTGCGCCTTACGCTGCCTGCCGGCAGCACGCTGAATTTGAATCCCACACTGCTTACCGGTGCGCTTGCGGCGCATCTGGGCAGGGAAGAGGACCCGGTTTTGATCACTCGCACGGCCGTGTTGACAGAGGACGGCGCCGATTTTGCTTAACGCTTGTTTTCGCTTAGTAATTGTGTTATAATGCAAAGCGTCGGCAAATTATACACAGACGGCATGATGGTTTAAAGGCCATATTTGCGAGTGTGGCGGAATTGGCAGCATCGCTTCCGAGCGCTGCCGGAGGCAGAAACAGCGAGGAAGGGATGGCGCAGCGGTCAAAAAGCGCAAGGAAAAGCGCGAATGCGCCCGCAGCGCTTTTTGGGTACCGCAAGAGTCACGCGGGGCGCGGCTGCCCGATTGGCATTGTTTATGATTTAACTGAATATTTGCGAGTGTGGCGGAACTGGCAGACGCGCCAGACTTAGGATCTGGTATCTCCGATGTGCAGGTTCGATTCCTGTCACTCGCACCATATCGAGTATCCATAACGGAATTGTGTTATGGATACTCGATTTATTATTATCGGCGATTTTCAGGTTTGACGGAAGTTTGAATATTATATCAACAGCACACTAACTCGCCATCCGCGAACAAGTATTGCTTGATTGTTAAACAACGAATTGATTGTTGACACTTACACTTCTATTTGCTACAATAGAACCACACCGGTGATATTAAGATTCGGAGGTTATAATTATGAATATTAAAATAGGTGAAACAATTAAAAACCTAAGGGCTCGCGACGGCAGAAA